>DATMVI010000024.1:0-6071 GCA_035563275.1 Pyrinomonadaceae bacterium | reverse complement strand
GCGACCAACGCGGGCGGGGCGGCCTCGACCGCGCGCGCCTTCTCGCTCTTCCAGCAGAAGCAGTACGAGGCGGCGCTGCGCGAGGCGAAGCAGGTGGCGGCGGCCGACCCGAAGAACTCCGAGGCGTGGAAGCTCGCCGGCTTCGCCGAACTCGAGATGCAGCAGTATGCGGCGGCGGCCGAAGACCTGCGGCGGGCGCAGGAGTTGCGCCGCGCCGAAGGCTCGGAGGACGTGAACATCGAGGGCGCGCTCATCCGCGCCTACGTCAGCCTCGAACAGTACGAGCAGGCGCTGCCGCTCCTCGTCGCGGCGACGACGCGCGCGGGCGCGACGCCCGAACCGCGGATGCTCTACCTGCGCGGCCTCGCCGAGCTGCGGACGAACAAGGCGGCCGACGCCGAGCGCTCCTTCAACGCCGCCGTCAAGGCCGACCCGAAGAACGCGCCCGCGCTCCTCTACCTCGGCCAGCTCGCCTTCCGCCGCAACGACTTCACGGCGGCCATCAACATGCTTAACCGCGCGACCGCGGTCGACGCGAAACTGGCGCCGGCTTGGGAAATCCTGACCCACTCCTACCTGCGCCGCGCCGCCGCGGCCGAAGGGCCGAAGGCCGAGGCCGACAACCTCGCCGCCGTGCGCGCCGCCGAGTCGCTCGCTCGCGCGCGCGACGACGAGGACTCGGCCGCGCTCCTCGGCCAGTCGCTCATCTTCGCCAAGCAGTACGCGCGGGCCGCGACGGCGCTTGAGCGCGCGGCCGCCAAGCCCGACGCGAAGGGGCAGACGCTCTACCTGCTCGGCTTCGCCCACTCGCGCGCCAAGAACTTCCCCAAGGCCATCGCCGCCCTCGAGCGCGCCGCCGCCTCGACGCCCGACAACGCCGAGGTCTACCGCGAGCTGGGCTTCGCCGCCGAGTCCTCAAAGCAGTACGCCAAAGCCCTCGACGCCTACGAGAAGGGACTCGCCTTGGCGCCCGCCGACGAATACTTCAAAGAGTCGGCCGAGCGCGTCCGCCCGTTCGCGAAGTAAAACAAAGGGCGTGCGCAGAGAAGTTATCGGCCGGCGCTCGTCGGCCATCAGTAAAGACAAAACTGGTGGCCGACGAGCGCCGGCCGATAACTTCTTTTCCGATTCGCGATTTACGATTCGCGGCCTTATTTTCTTCTTGAACTTTGCCGGCCCCGGCGTTAGCATCCGCCCATGAGTAACACGCTTTTCAAACGCACGCAGGCGCGGGGCGCGATCACGTTGTTGGTGGTGGCGGCGGCGCTGCTCGTGGGGGCGCGGGCGGCGCGGGCGGCCAGCTGGAAGGGGCTGGAGCCTTTCGTCTCGAAGCGGGCGGACGTGGAGCGCCAGTTGGGCGCGCCCGCGTCCGACCGCATGTCGGAGACGGGGACGTTGCAGTTCAACGTCTCGGGCGGGACGGTGACGGTCTTCTTCGTGACGCCGAAGTTCATCGCCGCGAAGAAGCTCTCGCCAGCGCTCGAAGGCACGGTCTTGCAGATCGTCCTCCAGCACCCGAGCGCCACCGACACGCCCGAGTCGCTCAACGTCGTCACCAACTCCGACTTCGAGCGGCAGGCGAAGGGCAACACGGAGGTCTTCACCAACGCCAAGGAGGGGCTGATCTACACCTTCATCGACAGCCGCCTCCGCACGACGCGCTACTCCTACTCGGCCCAACAGCTCGCGCGCATCCAGAGAGGAAAATAGAATAAGGTATCGGGCGTCGGGCGCCGGGTTAAAGACAGGTCGCTTTTACCCGGCGCCCGAGACCGGACGCCCGGCACCCGCCTTATGCTCTACCGCAGCCGCCTCATCGACGCGCTGGAGAAGCGGCGCGCGGACTTCGTCTCTTTCGACCGCGCGCTGCGCGACGAGGTGGGCGAGGCGGCGGCCGCCCTGCGCGCGCTGGCCGTCGAGCCGGCCGAGCGCGTGAGGGCGCGGGCGTCGGCCGCGGCCGCGCGCGTCAGTTACCCGTCGGGAGAACTCGACCGCGCCGGCTCCGTCGCCGTGGCCTTCGGCGAGCGCTGGCGCTCGCACGAGGAGGCGCGCCGCTGGGCCGTCGCGCGGCTCGCCGGCCGCGTCACCTTCGCCGCCGACGGCAGCCAGATTTTCCCCGGCCGCGAAACCTCCGTCCCCGTCGCCGCCGTTCAGGTCGCCTCCTTCGAGAACCCGCACACCCCCGAGGGCCGCTACACGAAGGACGTGCACTTCGAGGTCATCACGCCCGACGAGCTGACGGGCGGCGAGCGCGCCTACGAAAGCCCCGACCAGATCGTCGGCCTGCGCCGCTTCGAGCTGGAGGCGCGCGCCATCGGCGAGTTCGTCAGGAAGCACGAGGGCTGGCGCGGGCGGGGCGAGCGCGCTCCGGTCGCCTTCCTCGACGGCACGCTCCTCATCTCCTCGCGCCGCAAAGAGACTGAAGTTCTCTTCTTCAAGCACTACGCCGCCGCGCTCGCCCGGCTAGTCCGCCTGTCGCGCGAGGCGGAGGTGCCGGTCGTCGGCTACGTCGATCACTCCTACGCGCCCGACCTGCGCGACCTGCTCGAAGCGCTCGGCCGGAGCCGGCCCGAGTCGAAACTCTACGACGCGCAAATCCTCCGCGCCGACGACGGCCGCGCGCCGCTCCTGCATCAATGGGGCGACCGCACCGTCTTCTTCCACTGCCAGCGCGCCAACCTCGCCGAGAGCTTCTTCGACGAGAGCGGCGCGCCGCTCGTCGGCTTCGTCTACCTGCAAACGACCTCGGACGGCAACCCCGCGCGCCTCGAAATCCCGGCGTGGGTTTACGAGGCGGGGCTGCTCGAAGAGGTGGCGGACGCCGTGCGCGCCGAGTGCGTCGTCGGCAACGGCTACCCTTACGCCATCGAGACGGCCGACGAGGCCGCCGTGATGACGGCCCGCGACCGCGCGCAGTTCCTCCGCACCATGCAGGACTTCGCCGAGCAGCACCGCTTCGACTTCCGCATCTCGCGCAAGGCGGCCAGCAAGGGCCGCCGCCGTTGAGCGGCCGGCGAAAATCTGTCATCATCGTCTCACTCCCCACAGGGCCGGGCCGCGCCGGAGAGATTCATGAGCGTCAGCACCAGCGGAGGCAGCACGCGAGGCGGCGGGAACCTGCCGGACTCGCCGGCGTGCGCGGCGTGCGGCGCGGCGGCGCGGCGCGAGGGCGCGCGCTTCTGCGAGACGTGCGGCCGCCGGCTCGACGAAGATTACTTCCCGACCGAGTCGCTGCGGGCCTCCTACAGCTTCGAGCGCGGCGCGGCCGCCCCGGCATCAAACCGCCGGGGGGAGGGGGCGGGCGCCCGGCCGGCTACGCGCTCCCGGCCCCGCGCGGAGTTTATGCCTGTCAAAAGAGAGAACGGCGCGGCGGCGACGGGGCTGGCCTTCGTCACCTACGCGCTCGTCCCGTACCTCGGCATCCTCTTCTGCCCCGGCGCGCTCGTGATGGGCGGCCTCGGCCTCTGGCGCGCGAGCCGCGCCCCGCACTTGGGCGGCCGCCGCGCCGCCGCCCTCAGCATCGGCCTCGGCCTCGCCGTCCTCTGCGTCCAACTCGTCCTCTGGTGGGTGCTCTACAAGGTTCCCGACTGGGCGCGGGGGGCCAACTTTTGATTTCGGATTTTTGATTCGCGGTCTCTGTTTTAGTCGTCACCCGTCAGCCTTTTGTCTCTCACTGGCGACTGATGACTTGTCTTTTAATCGCCAATCGAAAATCTAAAATCGCGAACCCTATGTCCCGCATCGCCAAGATCGTCAAGTCGAACTCGCACGTGGACTACGTGGCGCGGGTGATCGACCGGCTCGACGCCGAGCGGCCGCCGGCGGCCGACGACTACGGCTTCGCGCAGTTCGTCTCGGCCCCCGTGGGCGCGGACGAGGAGGTCGTCGGCGTCGTCTACACGACGATGCTCGCCAACCCCGAGTACGGCAGCTACGGGCCGCGCCTCTCTTCGCACGCCGAGCTGGCCGTCCTCAGCCCCGACTACCTCAACGAGCAGGGCGTGCTCCTCGGCATCCTCCTGCTCGGCTGGCGCGAGCGCGCCGGGGGCGCGTGGGCCGCGCGCCACGGCGTGCCGCGCCGCGTCGTCCCCGTCGGGCAGGACATCTACCGCATGGCCGACGAAGACGTTTACGGCTTCCACGCGGGCGAGGGCGGCGCGCTCCAGCTCCATTACTTCTCGCAGGTCTTGGCCCACGCCGGCCCCTTCGCCGCGCCGCTCGTCGAAGCCGTCCTCGGCCAGCTGGAGCCGGCCTGCACGCCGCAGGAGCGGCAGCGCCTCTGCGTGCTCAGAAAGTCGCTCGTCTGGCAACGCACGGTCGGCGGGGCGCGTCTGTAAAACGAAGTAGACAGTAATCGGCAGCCGGCAGGCTCCGCGCCGCGCGCGCCGGGGCTGGTAAGTTCGGGAACCGCCCGCGACGGCATTTCCGCTGTTTGCTGTCCGCTCGCAACGTCCCGCAGCAGTATCAACGGAGGCAGCTATGAAAATCGTCTACGCGCGCGCGGCGGCCCTCGCTTTCGCGCTCTCGCTCTTCACCACGGCCGCCCACGCGCAGCGCCCGCCGACCCCGGCCGACCCGAGCGCCGCGCCCCCCGCCGACCGGCAGGCGGCCGCGCGGCCCGCGACCGGGCCCGTCAAGGTCAAGTACGAGGGCGGCTTCCTCGGCGCCCGCAAGCAGGATGGCTGGCTGAGCTTCGACGACCTCAACCGCCGCGTCATCTTCAAGAGCAAGGAGCAGCGCGAGCTGTTCTCGCTCTCCTACGACGCGCTCAGCGCCGCGTGGCCCGACACCAAGTCGCGCCGCTCGACCGCTGGTCAGGTCATCGCCTCCACCGTCCCTTACGGGCTGGGCCTGCCCGGCCTTTTGATGAAGAGCAAGTCGCGCTACCTCGTCGTGCAGTACCGCGACCCCGACACGGGCCACGAGGGCGTCACCAGCTTCAAGATGCAGGACAAGGAGTTGGTCGCCTCCGTCCTCACGACCCTCGCCGAGAAGGCCCAGCTCACCCAGCGCGGCGACGCCTACGTCCGCCGGCAGGGCGCGACCACGACGAAGACGACCGCGCCCGAGTAACGCGCCCCGGGCAAGTTGCGGAGTAAGAGGCCCGGCCGCGGGCGAAGGCGTTGGGGCTCACGCGAGCCCCAACGCCTTCGCCCGCGGCCGGGCCTCTTGCTCCGCGAACCTCAGTGCTCGCGCGACGCGCCGGCCGGGAGTTCGCCCTGATAGAGCTCCGCGCCGGCGGCGACGAACTCGGCGGCCTTGTCACGCATGCCGGCTTCGAGCGCGGCCTGCTCCTCCAGCCCCTTCCGCGCGGCGTAGTCGCGCACGTCCTGCGTGATCTTCATCGAGCAGAAGTGCGGGCCGCACATGGAGCAGAAGTGGGCGAGCTTGGCCCCCTCCTGCGGGAGCGTCTCGTCGTGGTACTCGCGGGCCACTTCCGGGTCGAGCGAGAGGTTGAACTGATCCTCCCAGCGGAACTCGAAGCGGGCCTTCGAGAGCGCGTTGTCACGCAGTTGCGCGCCGGGGTGGCCCTTGGCGAGGTCGGCCGCGTGGGCCGCCACCTTGTAGGCCATGACGCCGTCCTTCACGTCCTGCCGGTTCGGAAGCCCGAGGTGCTCCTTGGGCGTGACGTAGCAGAGCATGGCCGTGCCGAACCAGCCGATCATCGCCGCGCCGACAGCCGAGGTGATGTGGTCGTAGCCGGGCGCGATGTCGGTCGTCAGGGGGCCGAGCGTGTAGAAAGGCGCTTCGTGGCAGACTTCGAGCTGCCTGTCCACGTTCTCCCTGATGAGGTGCATGGGCACGTGGCCCGGCCCCTCGATCATCACCTGGCAGTCCATCTCCCAGGCCACCTGCGTCAGCTCGCCGAGCGTGTCGAGTTCGGCGAACTGCGCCTCGTCGTTCGCGTCGGCGATCGAGCCGGGACGCAGGCCGTCGCCGAGCGAGAAGCTGACGTCGTACGCGGCCATGATCTCGCAGATGTCGCGGAAGCGCGTGTAGAGGAAGTTCTCCCGGTGGTGGGCCAGGCACCACTTCGCCATGATCGAGCCGCCGCGGGAGACGATGCCGGT
>DATMVI010000023.1:0-2930 GCA_035563275.1 Pyrinomonadaceae bacterium | reverse complement strand
CCTCAGCGGCCATCCCTCCGGGGCAGCAGAGTCCACCCGAGGAGCAACCCGGCGACGAAGGCCACCGAGGCCGCGGCCAGCGGCACGCCGCCCGCCTGCGACAGGCCCGCCGCGAGCGACCCGCCGCGGCCCGACGCGCGGCCCATCGCGTCCGTGAGGCGCCCGATCTCCGCCTCGTAGTAGGCGGCGTCGTTCTCGGCCCTCATCAAATCCCGCCCGAAGTGTTCCTCGTCGCAGTCGTGCTCCGCGACCCTCTGCCTGAGCGTCGCGGCGTAGGCCCTGAGGTTACGCAGCTTCTCGCGCATCTCTGCGCGCTCGCCCTCCAGCATCGCGCGTTGGTCGTGCATGGGCTTCCTCTCTTCCTGCTTCGCCGGCCGTCGGCCGGGGGGGGGCCGCGCTCTCACCACGCGTACTCGCGCCCCGGCTCCATCGCCGAGAGGCGGGGGAGGCCGAGGTCTGCGAGTTCGCTGACGACCTGCTGGCGGAACGACGGCTTGAGGTGGACGGCGAGGATGTCGAGATGGTCGTGCCTGAGCTTGCGCAGCTCCGCGCCGAGGGCCTCGGGCGTGAGGTGGCCGGAGACTTCGGCGAGCTTCGAGAGCGCGTTGGGGAACGAGGCTTCGATGAGCAGCGCGTCAACGCGGGGCGCGCGGTTGACGACCCGCCAGAACTCTTCGGTGGCGGAGGTGTCGGAGCTGAAGGCGAGGGTGGCGCGGCCGTCGGTGATGAGCATGCCGACGGTGGGGACGATGTGGTTGACGTGGACGGCCGTCACCGAAAGGTGCGCGACGCGGAACTCCTCGCCGGGCCGGAAGGGGACGAACTCCATCACGCGCGTGCGCTCGTTGCTGTACTTCTGGAAGGGCGGGTAGATGGTGCCGTTGAAGACGTCGCGCTGGATCAGCTCGCAAACGTCCGCCGTGCCGTGGATGCGGACGGGCTCGGTGAGCGTGCCGAAGAGGTCGTCGATGAAGATCGGGAGCGTGGCGATGTGATCCATGTGCGGGTGCGTGACGACGATGTCGCGCACGGTCTCGCGCTGGGCGTCGGTGAGGGCGATGGCGATGCTCCCGGCGTCGATGGCGACGCGGTCGTCGATGAGGAAGCAGCTCAGGCGCTGCTCCGCGGTCGCGCGGCCGCCGGCGTCAATCGTGCTCGGGAGGAGTTTGATCTTCATCAGTAGACAGTAGACAGTAGTCAGTAGACAGTAGGAAAACTTTCGGTATCGAATCGTCAGCGTCACAGCGTCAGCGGTCGTAGTGCGGAAGCGCTACCGGCTACTGGCTACTGGCTACTGTCTACTTCCCGCGCAGTATCTCCTGAATCTGCCGGACGTAAGCGGCCTCGCGCTCGCGGTCGCGGCCGTCGCGGGCGGCGACGCCGCGCGCGAGGCGGTGGCGCTGGAAGGCCAGCTCGCTCGCGGCCCGGTGGAGCCGCCGCCGCTCGCGCCACGCCCCGAGGCCGCGCCCCGTCAGCGCCCCGAGCGAGGCGCCGGCTCGCGCGCGCAGAGAGCACAGCCGCAGGTACTCGTCGTGCGTGAAGAGGCCGCCGTCGCAGTCGGCGCGCAACTGCTCGCGCAGGATGCGCCCCTCGCGCCTGAGCGCGAAGAGGACGACGAAGAGCAGCGCGACGAAGGCCGGCACCATCACGACGAAGTACGAGGCAAGCATGATCATGCCGTTCTCGGTCGCGCCCGTGAGGAAGGCCGAGGCGTTCCACGCCGCGTGGAGCGCGACGGCCCCGGCGAGGCCGAGCGGCGGCAGAAGGAACCTCGCCGCGCGGCTGCGCGAGTGGGCGGCCAGCCCCAGCCCGATCCCCGTCATGCTCGTGAAAAGGGGGTGCGCGAAGGGCGAGAAGAGCCCGCGCACGACGAAGACGCCGACGGCGTTCTGTTGGCTGACGGCCTCGGCGTAATACTTCACGTTCTCCGTCATGGCGAAGCCGAGGCCGACCATCGCCGCGTAGACGATGCCGTCGAGCACGCCGTCGAACTCGTCGCGCTTCCAGAGGAAGAGGGCGAAGAGGGCGAGCGCCTTGGCCGTCTCCTCGACGAGCGGGGCCGAGATGACCATGCCGTAGAAGTCTCCGGCCGTCTCGCCGAACGCGCTCTGCACGACGAGGACGCCGAGCGAGTTGACGACGATGGCGAAGAAGACGGCGACGAGCGCGCCCCAGAAGAAGCTGGTCGCCAGCAGCCACGCCGGCTCCGACTCGTAGCGGTCGAGCCAGAGGACGAGCGTCAGGTAGACGGGGACGGGCAGGACGGCGATGACGAGGCCGGCGAGGAAGGGGACGAGTCCGGTCTCGTAGCCGATGAGCCAGAGCGTGAGCAGCCCCGAGAGCGCCGCCAGCGACGAGGCCAGAAGGGCCACGGCCCACCCCAGCACGCGGCGCTTCCCGCGGGCGAAGGCCGGCGCGTCTGCCACCCGGGGGTAAGGTGGGGCGGTGAACTGATCCATAAGGTGTTTCTGTCGGTTGCCGCGGGCGGGGCCGGAACGTCCCCGGCGGGTAGAGCAGCACGAGCAAGGCCGCGGACGGCCAGACCCTCCCTTAATTAACCTTCGCGGCCGGAGGGGCCGGCTCGGGAACTGGGCGGTGAAAGTCGGCCTCGAACGAAGGCCCGAACGGCAGCCAAGTATAAACAGAACGTCGCGCCACCGCCAGCAATAAATGGCGTCCGGGGCGCGCGGCTTGGCGCGTAGACGGGGCCGCGCGGAATGTCTATAATCCTCGCTCTGCCGCAGGCAGCCGGCAGCGCCCGAGCCCCCACAAACGACCCGCCCGCGAACGTCCCCCGGGGCGGGAGACCGTGCGCCTTTTGCGCCGGAGGGATCGTCTTTGCCGACCCGCTCAGCCGAACACGCCGCGCGCCGCGCCGCGCGGGCGCACGCCCCATGCCGGCGCGCCCACGCGCACCCGCGCATGCCGTC
>DATMVI010000022.1:0-4503 GCA_035563275.1 Pyrinomonadaceae bacterium | reverse complement strand
TCCCAAGACGTAGGCGGCGCGCGCGCCGGGTGCCGGGCACCGGGGGGAGACACGCGTGTCTCCCCCCGGTGCCCGGCACCCGGCGCGCGCGCCGCCTACGTCTTGGGAACGGCCGCGCCCGTGAACGCGCCGTTGACGGAGTTGCCCGAGACGCTGTTGCCGCTGAGCGAGGTGATGGTGCCCCCGTTGGCGCTGAGGCCGGTGGCGTTCTGCGTGATGACGGTGTCGGAGACGCGCATCGTGCTGTCGGCGTCGGATTCGAGGGCGGTGGTGGCGTAGGAGACGAAAACGTCGTCGATGTTCATGACGTTGTCCCCGCCGCTCTGCCGCAGCCCCGTCGCGCAGTGCGTGACGAGGCTGTCCCTGACGTTGATGCGGGTGCGGCCGTTGCCGAGGATGCCCTCCGCGCAGGCGTGGATGCGGACGTTGTTGAGCTTGGCGACGACCTGCCCGCTGAAGTGGTTGTGCAGCGCGGAGAGGCCGCGGTTGCAGTTGCGTATCTGCACGTTGTCGAGGACGAGGTTCATCGCGTTGGCGTCGGCGAACGAGCCGTTGACCTCGACGCCGTCCTGCGACATGTCGTTGATGACGACGTTCTCGATGAAGAGCGAGAGGCCGGAGAAGAAGCGGACGCCGTCGATGCCGACGCGCGTGCCGACGCCGCCGCTCGTCCCCGCCCCGTTAATCGAGAGGTTGCGCAGCCGCGCGCTGCGGTGCGGGTCGTCGGCGTTGCCGCCCGCGATGTTGACGACGAAGCCGGTGTTGGTGGAGGTGAGGACGCCGGCGTGGGCGGCGTTGCCGTCGACGGTGATCGACTTCGTGATGTTGAGCGTGCCGAAGCTGCCGGCGTCGAGCACGTTGATCTCGCCGTTGATGGCGGTCTTCAGGAACGCCCCGGCGAAGGTGCGGCAGGGCGCGGTGCGGCTGCACGGGAAGGCGTCGTCCCCGGTGCCGGAGATGAAGGTGCGCGTGGCCTGCGCCTGCGCGGCCGAGGCGAGGGCGAGCGTCAGCGCGAGGAGCGCGAAAAAGGTCTTGAGGGCTCGAAGGCAGTTCATCTTGGTATCTCCTTAATCAGCGGGCCAACCGACGGAAACGAGGGCGGGTCGCGGGCCTTTCGGAAGGCAGGCCCCGGCCGCCCACGCCGAAGCCTCGGGTTACGTCTTGGGCACGGCCGCGCCCGTGAAGGAGCCGTCGGCCGAGTTGCCATTGACGCTGTTGCCGCTGAGCGAGGTGATGGTTCCGCTGTTCGGGTTCAGGCCCGTCGCGTTCTGGGTGATGACGGTGTCGGAGACGCGGATGGTGTTGCCCGCGCTCGACTGGACGCCGGTCGTCGCGTAGGAGACGAAGGCGTCGTCCACGTTCATGATGTTGTCGGAGCCGGAGAGCCGCAGCCCCGTCGTGTTGTGCGTGAAGCCGCTGTTCCTAACGCCGGTGCGGGTGCGGTTCGTGCCCTCGGCGCCGACGGCGCAGGCGTGGACGCGCACGTTGTTGAGCACGGCGACGATCTGGCCGGAGGCGTTGGCGTGCGACATCTTGACGCCGGAGCCGTTGCAGTTGCGGATCTGCACGCCGTCGAGCACGACGTGCATCGCGTTGGCCTCGCCCGCGGGGCCGGCCACCTCGACGCCGTCGAGGGACATGTCGTTGATGACGACGTTCTCGACGAAGAGCGACGTGCCTCGCAGGAACCGGATGCCGTCGAGGCCGATGCGCGTGCCGACCGTCCCGACCACCCCCGTCCCGTTAATCGAGAGGTTGCGCAGCCGCACGCTGCGGTGCGGGTCGTTGGCGACGCCGGCCGCGATGTTGATGATGAAGCCGTTGCCGCTGCTCGTGAGGGTCGAGGAGTGGGCGGCGTTGCCGTCGACGGTGAGGGACTTGGTGATGTTGAGCCCGCCGAAGCCGCCGGCGTCGAGGGCGTTGATCTCGCCGTTGACGGCGGTCTTCAGGATGGCCCCGGCCCACGTCCGGCAGGGGGCGGTGCGGTTGCACGGGTCGGCGTCGTTGCCGGTGCCGGAGACGAAGGTGCGCGTCGCCTGCGCCTGCGCGGCCGAGGCGAGGGCGAGGGCGAACACGACGGCGGACAGAACTCTCTTCAGGGTGGGAAGCTTAGACATGGCAGGAATCTCCTTCTTTCAGGGCGCGCGACGCGGGGTGTCGGCGGCTGGCAGGCGGGCGGAAGGGTGTCCGCCCCGTGTGGATGACTCGCAGGGCTTGACGCGAAATTGGTGGCAAGGTTGTATGCGAAATCGGCCCGCCTGTCAATCATCGACGGCCGGCGAGGGCGGGCGGCGGCGAGCCGCCCTCAAAAAAAAATGGGGCCGCGGGCTCGCCTCCTGACAAGCCCGCGGCCCGCGGCGTCCGTCTGGATTGTGGCTCAGACCTTCGGGACGGCCGCGCCGGTGAAGGCGCCGTTGGTGTTGTTGCCCGAGAGCGTGTTGCCGCTGAGCGAGTTGATGAGGAAGCGGATGCCGTCGAGGCCGGTGCGCGTGCCGGCGCCGCCGCTCAGCCCCGTGCCGTTGATCGAGAGGTTGCGCAGCCGCACGCTGCGGTGCGGGTCGTTGGCGACGCCGGCCGCGATGTTGACGACGACGCCGTTCGTGCCGCTGGCGAGGATCGAGGCGTGAGCGCCGTAGCCGTCGATGGTGATGGACTTGATGGCCGTCACGGCCCCGAAGCCGCCGGGGTCGAGGACGTTGATCTCGCCGTTGACGGCCGTCTTCGAGATCGCGCCGGCGAAGGTCTTGCACGGGGCCGTGCGGCTGCACGGGAAGGCGTCGTCGCCGACGCCCGAGACCCACGTCCGCGTCGCCTGCGCCTGCGCGGCCGAGGCGAGGGCGAGGGTGAGCACGCAGAGGGCGAACGCGTTCGCGGTGATGCGCTGGAACATTGTGGGGTTCTCCTAAGTTTGGGAAGTTCGTCGGGAGCTTGCGCGGGCGGGGCGGCTCGCGGGATTCCTGAGTGGCGACGCCGGCCGGAGGGCTTGGGCGGCGGCGCTTCCCGGCGCGGCCCCGTTAGAAGCGGGCAAGTTTTTATGCTAAATTCGCGGCCCTGTCAATTTTTATTAATCTACTCGGCACTCGATAGGGATGATGAGAACATTATTCGTCACCGGCGGCGCGGGCTTCATCGGCTCGGCCTTCGTCAGACTCGCGCTCGAAGAGCTGCCCGGCTGCCGCGTCGTCAACTTCGACGCGCTCACCTACGCCGGCAACCTCGACAACCTCGATGGCCTCGACCCCGCGCGCCACCGCTTCGTCCGCGGCGACATCGCGGAGCGCGGGGCCGTCCTCGCCGCGCTCGAAGGGGGCGCGGACGTAATCGTCAACTTCGCCGCCGAGTCGCACGTTGACCGCAGCATCGCCTCGGCCGACGAGTTCATCCGCGCCAACGTCCTCGGCACGCAGGTCTTGCTCGACGCGGCGCGCGCGCGCGGCGTCCGCCGCTTCGTGCAGGTCTCGACCGACGAGGTGATGGGGAGTTTGCCCGACGACGACGCGGCCTTCTTCACGGAGGACTCGCCCTTCGAGCCGAACAGCCCCTACGCGGCCTCGAAGGCGGCGGCCGAGCACTTCGTGCGCGCCGCGCGCCACACGCACGGGCTCGACGCCGTGGTGACGCGCTGCGGCAACAACTACGGCCCGCGCCAGTTCCCCGAGAAGTTCCTGCCGCTGATGATCGCCAACGCCTCGCGCGACGAGCCGATCCCCGTCTACGGCGACGGCCGCAACGTCCGCGACTGGATTTACGTCGAAGACCACTGCCGCGCCATCCTCGCCGTGATGGAGCGCGGCCGCGCCGGCGAGGTCTACAACGTCGGCGCGCGCAACGAGCGGCGCAACCTCGAAGTCGTCGAGGCGGTGCTCGGGCAGCTGGGCAAGCCGCTCTCGCTCGTCCGCCACGTCAAAGACCGGCCGGGCCACGACCGCCGCTACGCCATCGACCCCACGAAGATCGAGGCGGAGCTGGGCTGGCGGCCGCGCGAGACGTGGGAGACGGGGCTGGCCAAGACCATCCGCTGGTACGCCGACCACGCCGACTGGGTCGCCCGCGCCCGCAGCGGCGAGTACCGCGAGTATTACGCGAAACAGTACGGGACAATTTGAAAAACAGTAGTCAGTAGCCAGTAGTCAGTAGACAGTAGACAGTAGGCTCCGCGCTAAGTCTGTCGCCGCTGACACGCTGACGATTCGCCGCCGAAGGTCTTTCTACTGACTACTGACTACTGTCTACTGACTACTTCTTCTTTATGAAAGTTCTCATCACGGGCGCGGGCGGCATGGTGGGCCGGGCCGTCGCCGAGCACTGCCGGGGGCGCGGCGACGAGGTCGTCGCCTATCAGCACGGGGGGTTGGACATCACGGAAGAGCGCGCCGTCATGGGGGCGTTCGCCGAGGCGCGGCCCGACTCGTGCATCAACTGCGCGGCGTGGACGGACGTGGACGCCTGCGAGCTCGACCCGCAGCGCGCCTTCCTCGTCAACGCCCGCGGCGTCGAAATCCT
>DATMVI010000021.1:0-8930 GCA_035563275.1 Pyrinomonadaceae bacterium | reverse complement strand
CGCGCTGACCATCATCGACGAGCGCGGCCGCGAGGTGGCGCGCTACCAGATCGTCTACGGCGCGCACATCCACGTCGAGAACGGCGCCCGCGTCAAGGAAGACCAGATGCTCGCCACCTGGGACCCGTTCACCTTCGCCATCCTGACCGAGGTCGCCGGCGCGGTGAAGTACCAGGACCTCAAGGAAGGCATGACGGTGGACGAGGAGGTGGACGAGGTCACGGGCCAGTCGCGCCTCGTCGTCAAGGACTCGCCCGACGAGAAGCGCCAGCCGCGTCTCGAAATCCGCTCCGGCAATAAGGTCTTAAAGACCTACCAGATGCCGGTGCGCGCCAACCTCATGGTGCACGACGCCGACGAGGTCGAGCCGGGCGACATCATCGCCAAAATCCCGCGCGAGACCACGAAGACGAAGGACATCACAGGCGGCCTGCCGCGCGTCGTCGAACTCTTCGAGGCGCGCAAGCCGCGCGAGACGGCCGTCATGAGCGAGATCGACGGCATGGTCAAGCTCGGCGCGATCACGAAGGGCAAGCGGCGGCTCGTGGTCGTCGGCGACGACGGCGAGGAGCGCGAGTACGACATCCCGCGCGGCACGCACATCAACGTGCAGGAGGGCGACCGCGTCCGCGCCGGCGAGGCCCTGATGGACGGCCCGCTCAACCCGCACGACATCCTGCGCGTGCTCGGCATGAACCGCTTGCAGGAGTACCTGACGAACGAGATTCAGGAGGTCTACCGCCTCCAGGGCGTCAACATCAACGACAAGCACATCGAGGTCATCGTCCGGCAGATGCTCCGGTGGGTGAAAATCTCCGACGTGGGCGACACGGACTTCCTCCTCGACGAGCAGGTTGACCGCTTCCGCTTCGCCGACGAGAACGCGCGCGTCACCGGCGAGGGCGGCGAGCCGGCGAAGGCCGAGCCGCTGCTGCTCGGCATCACGAAGGCGTCGCTCTCGACCGACTCGTTCATCTCGGCGGCCTCCTTCCAAGAGACCACGCGCGTGCTCACCGAGGCGGCCATCTCGGGCCGCATCGACTACCTGCGCGGCCTCAAGGAGAACGTTATCATGGGCCGGCTGATCCCGGCGGGCACCGGGATGGAGTTCTACCGCAACGTCCGCGTCGAGCGCGACACCACGTTGGAGCAGCCGCGCGAGGAGCCGGTCATGGAGAGCCTCTCCGACATCCTCTCGGGCGTCGAGCCGGCGCCGATGGCCCGCGTCGCCGCCGCCGCCGACGGCGACGCCGAAGAGGCCGACGCGCCCGAAGCCGGCGACGACGAGTAAAGACCGACCGCCGGCCCACAAACCGAGACCGGCGCGGCCCCGCACAGGGCCGCGCCGGTCTTAATCTTTTTGCGGGTTCCGACGCGGCCCGATTACTGAACGTAGAAGGCGGCCTGCTGCGAGGCGGACTGCCGCGCGGCGCGATCTTCGACCGTGACGCGCAGCGTGTAGCGCCCCGGCTGCAACGCGCCGAGGCCGATCTCCGCGGTGAAGGGGACGCGCGCCGGGTCGGCCTGCGCGTCGGCCGCGACTTTGTCGAGGGGCGTGGAGACGACCGCGCGGCCGTCCCTGTAGACCTGCACCCGCGCCGACAGGTCGGGCGCGCCGCCGCCCGCGCGCGCCGCGTTGTAGACGAAGGTCATAAACCTCAAGCGCGAGCCGCGCGCGAAACGCCTGTCCACGCTCCACTGGACGGCCCCGGCCTGCGGGCTCCGGTCGGCCACGCCCTCCAGCCCGACGATCAGGCTGCTCAGCGCGAGCCGGCGCGCCGAGAGGTCTGGAATCACGATCCACTGCATGGCGCTGCCGAGGATGCCGCTGCGCTCGTCGCGCGCCGCCACGCGCACCTGATAGACGCCCGGCTTCAGGGGGGAGGGGTGGTTGTAGATGACGGTCGAAGCGCCCCGCCCGCCCGCGCCCGCCGGGGAAGGGTTGACTTTCAACCCCGTCCTGAAGCTCGCCGCGGGCTTGCCCTGATCGTCGAGGACGACGCCCGCCACCGACAGCCGCGCGGGCTCCGTGCCCTGCGCGCCGTAGGAGAGCGGCCCCGTGGGCGCTTGAACCGAGCTGGTCAGGACGATGCCGCTCGCGGGCGTGTCGAGGTAGATGAGGGAGAGTTCGAGCGGGAGCGAATGTCTCGGGTAAGAGTCGGCGAGGGCTTGGCGCAGGTCTGCGTCCGGCTGCTCCTCGCGCCCCGCCGCGCCCTTCCCGCTCTTCGACGCGCGCCCGCCCGCCTCCGCCGCCCCGGCGCCGAAGAGGGCGCGCGCCGCACGCACCGTCAGCTCGGGGCGCCCGGCGACGCTCACCTCTATCTTCCTCAACCTCTCGTTCTTCTCGCCCTCCGCCTCGGGTCGCCACGCGACGAGGTAGAAGCGCGAGGTCTCGGCCAGCGCGTCGCTGATGAAGCGGTCGAAGTAGTTCTGGTTCCGCAGCGCGCGCCCGCCCGTGTCGGCCGCGAGCGCGCTCAAGGCGTCCTGCGAGGCGGCGACCTCGCGCATGTTGGCGCTCTCCAGCCGCCCGTTCACGTCCACCGGCACGTTGCCGGTCGCGTCGAGCGCGCCCGAGACGAGGCCGCGCGCGTCAATCGTGTAGATGACCACGCCGGCGCGGCGCGCCTCGTCGGCGATGCGCGCCAGCCGGTCGCCGGAGGTGGGCCCGCGCGGCCCCGTGTCGGCCAGAAAGCCGTCGGAGATGAAGAAGGCCAGCTTGCTGCCCGGCATCTTCCCGGCGTAGCGCAGGAGGGTTTCGAGCGAGTGGTACGTGCCGGCGGTGACGGTGCCGGCCTGCAAGAGAATCTGCCGCGCGCGGTTCTCGACCTCCACCTCGCAGTGGCGGCGTATGCCCGCGCGATCCTGCCGGGTGGCGCCCCTCGGCGCCCACTTCATGCAGTCCTGCACGTAGAAGTCGAAGACGCCGGGGTCGCTCCTGCGCTCGATGGTGAGGGCCATGAACTCGGTCATCGGGCTGCCGGGGTTGCGCGCGTAGTCCGACACCCCGTAAGGGACGTGGAGCAGGCGGCCGGCGGCCGCGCGCAGCACCTCCCTGTTGTCCGTGAACTGTTGCAGGAAGCCGATCTGGCCGCTCGACGAGGCGACGGCGATGAGGTCGTCCTCGCCCATCTCCTTGTCGACGAAATCGAGCAGCATCCTGCGCGCGCGGTTGACGCTGTCGAGCGAGAGGTGCCGGTCGTCGAGGAAGAAGACGATGGTGCGCTGCCGGAGCGAGGCCGGGGGCGCGGGGCCCCGGCCCTCGGCCGTCCCGCCGCTCCCGGCGGCGCGCGCCACGCGGTCTCGGTGGCTCCCGGCCTCGACCGTCTCGAAGAAGGAGATGGGCACGGGCCGCCCGTCCACGCGCAGCTCGAAGTCCTCCTTCTTCAGCCCCCCGACGAAGCGCCCCTCTTTGTCGAAGACCGTGACGCCCGTCTGCACGATCTCCGTCTCGATTCTCAAGACCTCGTCCGGCGGCTGCGATTCGGCGGCGTCCTGACGCGCGAGCGCCGGGTGAACGAAGGCGCAAAGCGTCAGCAGGCATGCGCGGAGAATCGCGGCGGGTTTATCGGTTGGGCGCATAAATTTCCTCGGCTCGTGACGCGCGGCGGGGAGAGGCGGATTGTATCAGGCCCCGCCGCCCCCGGCCTCTAAAATCAGCTTCGACGGCTCGCCGAGTCGGGCGCCCGCGCCTCACCCGGCGACGCGCTTCACCCCCGCGCCGCTCACAGCACCCTCGACAATTCGAGCACGGCGACCGTCGCCACCCCCCCCGTCAGGTAAAGGAGCGGCCCGTCCCACGTATGAGGCGACAGGGCCTCGGCGGCCGTCAGCGCGGGCGGGATGAGCGACATCGCCAGCCAGAACTGCGTCTGCGACAGGTGACCCTGCACGAGCAGGATGGCGCACACCGCGCTCAACAGCACGCACGCGCTGCCTTCGAGGCTGCGCGTGTAGGTGCGCTTCGTGAACAGCGCGCGCGCGCGGTACTTGTGGCGCCCGAACCTGTAGCCGACCGGCTCGGCCAGCCCGTCGCCGACGCCCATCACCAGCGCCACGATGTAAATCAGAGGCGCCTTGCCGTACTGCCCGAGCCAGTGCAGCATGAAGAGGAAGACGGCGAAGGTGACGAGGAGCTGCGTGGTGAGCCAGCGCAGCGTGTACGGGCGATCCTCGGGCCGGTCTATCGCGGCGAAGGCCGTGGCGAGGAATTTCGAGCGGCGGCGCAGAGGCCCGCACAGCGTCAGCACGCAGCCGAGAAAGAGCATCCAGCTGATCGCCGAGGTGGCCGCCGAGACCTTGAAAGGGACGACCGAGGCGAGCGCCTGCGGGAAGAGGAACGTCGTGCCGAGGAAGATTTTCCGCGTGTAGTTGACCGCCACGCCGCGCCGCACGACCCACAAGCCTAAAAGATAGGCGGAGGCGTACCACAGGAGGATTTTGACGGCTTCGTTGAACCAGAAATTGGCCACCGCGCTCTACCAAAGACCTCACGGACGGCAACAACACACGCGCCCCCACACGGCGGCCGCACGCCCGCGGCGAACGCCGCCCGCGCCTGACGGAGGCCGGGGCGTGCCTCCGTCAGCCCGCGCCACTTCAGAACAGTTCGATGCCGGGGTGCGGGTCGGCCGACACCCGCGCGCCGAGACTCTTCGCTGGCCCTCTTTCGTCGCCGCCAACGTCCGCGGCCGGGCGCGTGCCGTTGTTAGCCTGCGGCGTCAGGACAAACTGAGGAACGCTGCGGCTTCATCTTCATAGAAATCTTTGACGGCGGCAAAATTGGCCCGCAGCACTCGCTCAACGTCTGCCGTGGAGCAATTGCCCAGCCGAACCCAGACGACTTTAGGCGGGTAGCCGTAAAGGAAGCTTCGCTGATGGAAGTCCGAATCCTTCGAGACGATCACCAACTCATTCGCCTCGGCATACGACCAGACGAGGGAATCGCCGGCCTCTTTTAACCCGACTTCCCGCACATGGGCCGAGTCAGGGAAGAGGTCGGCCAACCGCCGCGCCAACTTATGGGACAGGTTTTGGTCGAACAGTAGCTTCACGCGGCCGGCACGGTGATGAGCTTACGCTCGCGGTCGGCGGCGAACGCGAGGCAGGCTTTGATGTCTTCGCGGGTCAAGTCGGGGAAGTCGTCGAGGATTTCTTCCTCAGTCATGCCCGAAGCGAGATACTCAAGCACGTCCTGAACCGTAATCCGCATGCCGCGGATGCAGGGCTTGCCGCCGCGCTTGTCAGGCTCGATGGTGATGTGATTACGGTAGTCCATCGGCAGGAATTATGTCCGATTTATCCGGGCGGTCAAGCGCCGCGAAGGAATCTGACGCCTGAATCGGCCGGCGACTTCTCCCCGGCACCCGGCACCCGGCACCCTGTCTCCCCAATCTTTTGACTTCCCCCACCGGCGCATATATCCTTCCTCGCGTTCATTCGCGTTGGTTCGGGACACTCCCCTCGGCCTTGTAGATTCGCCTCGCCTGCTCGATATAGATCGGTATGCGGCGCGGCCGGCCTCGACGGTGCGCCGCTAATTCTTTGCGGCCATCGTTCCGGCGGACGCGGCGCGAAAGAGTTCTCTCGTGTCAGGCGGCCGGCGCGTTCGGCGCGGCGCCCGCGGGAGCGGCCCCCCTTTCCCCTTCCTTTTGACGGACAGCCCGGAGGGAGTAACCGCGTGTGAAAAAACGCTTCTTGATCTTGACGCTCGGCCTCGCCCTGCCAGCGGCCTGCGGCCTGCTGTTCGCCTCCCGCCTGCACCCGGCCGCGCGCGCGCAGGTCGGCACGTCGCCCGCCGCCCCGCAAGTCTCGCGCGCCGTCCGGCACGCGAAGACCGGCGCGGTGCGCGACTTCGCGCGCCCACGCGTCCCCGGCGTCAACGACCGGATTAAGAGCGAGAGGGCGCGGCGCCGGATTCGACGCGTCCCGAACCACGGGCTCCCCAGAGAGAAGAACCGCGAGGGCGCGACGCACGGCACCGACGCCGCCATTCAGGACTCCTTCCCGACCAACGCCGTCACCCACGAGCCCCTCATCTCCGCGCCCGAGGCGAGCTTCGAGGGGCTTTCGAGCGACGACAACGTCGCGGCCTTCGACTTCCGGGTGGTGCCGGCCGACCCCGTCGGCGATGTCGGCCCCAACCACTACGTGCAGGCCGTCAACCTCCTCGTCCGCGTCTACGACAAAACGGGCACGCCGCTGACCGCGCCCTTCAAGACGAGCCAGCTCTTCGCCCCCCTCGGCGCGCCCTGCGGGACGACCGACACCGGCGACCCCGTCGTCCTCTACGATCAGGCGGCCGACCGCTGGCTCATCACACAGCCCCGCGCCTCCGCGCCCTTCTACCAGTGCATCGCCATCTCGACCACCGCCGACCCGACCGGCTCCTACCACGTCTACTCCTTCCAGATGCCGAACAACAAATTCAACGACTACCCGCACCTCGGCGTCTGGCCCGACGGCTACTACATGACCGACCATCAGTTTACCGACGGCTTCAGCTTCAGCGGCACCGGCGTCTTCGCCTTCGACCGCGCGAAGATGCTCGTCGGCGACCCCTCGGCCTCCTTCATCTACTTCGACCTCGCCGCCGACGACGGCGGCATGCTCCCCTCCGACTGGGACGGCACCACGCCTCCGCCCCCCGGCGCGCCCAACGTCTTCGCGCAGTTCACGGCCGGCGAGTTCGGAGACCCCTCAGACGCGATGCGCTTCTGGGCCTTCCACGCCGACTTCGCCACGCCCGCCAACTCCACCTTCACCCAGACGGCCCTCGTCCCCGTCGCCGCCTTCAACCCCGCCAGCCCCGGTGGCCTCGACATCGAGCAGCCGTCGCCCGCCACCTCCTCGAACTATCTCGACTCGATTCAAGACCGGCTGATGAACCGGCTCCAGTACCGCAACTTCGGCACGCACGAGTCGCTGGTGGTGACACACACGGTCAACGTCGGGACTGGGACGACGGCCGCGACCCACCGGGCGGGCGTGCGCTATTACGAGTTCCGCCGCCTCGGCGCGGGCAACTGGGCGGTCAACGAGCAGGCGACGCTCGCGCCCAACGACGGCATCAACCGCTGGATGGGTTCGGCGGCGATGAACGGGCAGGGCGACTTGGCGGTCGGCTATTCGGTATCGAGCGCGACGGTCTTCCCCGGCATCCGCTACGCGGGCCGTCTGGCGAACGACCCGCCGGGCGGCCTCTTCCGGGGCGAGGCCGTGCTGATTAACGGTTCCGGCTCGCAGACGAGCACGTCGAGCCGGTGGGGCGATTACAGCTCGATTAACGTCGACCCCGTGGACGACTGCACCTTCTGGTACACGACCCAGTACTACCCGGCCACCTCGCCGGGGGGCTGGCACACGCGCATCGGCAAGTTCAAGGTCGGCGCCTGCGGCGGCGGCGGCCCGACCCCGACGCCGACGCCGACGCCCACTCCGACGCCGCCTCTGATTAACGTCGCGCTCTCCTCGAACGGCGCGACGGCCGCCGCCTCCTCGACGCTCGACGCCGGGCGCCACCCCTCGGCCGCCATCAACGGCGACCGCCTCGGCCTGCATTGGGGCTCCGACCCCCCCACCGGCAGCGGGTGGACGGACAAGACCGGCAACTCGTTCCCCGACTGGATCGAGGTCACCTTCGCCGGCCCGCGCACCGTCTACGAGGTGTCGGTCTTCGGCCTCCAGAACAACTACCAGTCGCCCGCGGAGCCGACCGAGGAGATGACTTCCTCGACCTACACGCTCAACAGCTTCAAGGTCGAATACTGGAACGGCTCGGCGTGGGCGCTCGTCCCCGGCGGGACGGTCGCGGGCAACGACAAGGTCTGGCGCAAACTCACCTTCGCGCCGCTCTCGACCAGCAAGGTGCGTTTGACGGTCAACGCCGCGGGCAGCGGCTACAGCCGCGTCACCGAACTCGAAGTTTGGGGCGAACCCCCGCCCGGCCCGCGCGCTAACCACGCGCTCTCTTCCAACGGGGGCGTCGCCGCGGCCTCTTCGACTCTGGAGGCCGGCCGACACCCTTCGTCCGCGATTAACGGCGACCGCCGCGGCCTGCACTGGGGCAGCGACCCCGCCACCGGCAGCGGCTGGACGGACGCCACCGGCAACGCCTTCCCCGACCGTCTGGAAGTCACCTTCCCCGGCCCGCGCACGGTTGACGAGGTGTCGGTCTTCGGCCTGCAAGACAACTTCCAGTCGCCCGTGGAGCCGACCGAGGCGATGACCTCGGCGACTTACACGCTCACCTCCTTCGCCGTCGAGTACTGGACTGGCTCGGCGTGGGCCGTCGTCCCCGGCGGGAACGTCACAGGCAACAACAAGGTCTGGCGCAAGCTCACCTTCAACCCCGTCACGACGACGAAGGTGCGCCTCACCGTCAACGCCGCGCTCGCCAGTTACAGCCGCGTGGTGGAGTTCGAGGCGTGGGGGCCGGCCGACTCCGGCCCGCCGCCCCGCGTCAACGTCGCCGCCTCGGCCAACGGCGCGACCGCCACCGCCACTTCGACTTTAGACTCGGCGCGACTGCCCCTCGCCGCCATCAACGGCGACCGCCGCGGCCTGCACTGGGGCAGCGGCCCGGCGACTAACGGCAGCGGTTGGACGGACGCAACGAAGGACGCCTTCCCCGACCGGCTCGAAGTCGCCTTCGCCGGCTCGAAGTCCATCAGCGAGGTCTCCGTCTTCGGGTTGCAGGACAACTTCAGCTCGCCCGCGGAGCCGACCGAGGCGATGACCTCCACGGCCTTCACGCTGCAAGACTTCGACGTGGAGTACTGGACTGGCTCGGCGTGGGCGCTCGTCCCCGGCGGGCAGGTCGTCGGCAACAACAAGGTGTGGCGCAGGATCAGCTTCCCGGCCCTGACGACGACGAAGATCAGGGTCTCGGTCAAGAAGGCGCTCGCCAACTACAGCCGCATCGTCGAGGTCGA
>DATMVI010000020.1:0-3303 GCA_035563275.1 Pyrinomonadaceae bacterium | reverse complement strand
CGCCAGAGCCGTTCGACGCGGCGGCGCGCCTCTTCGACGAGCCCGCCGAGGAAGAGCGCCTGCGCGCGCGCGACCGCCGCCGGCGCGGGGAACGGCGCGCGATGCGTGACGGGGCCTCGCCTGAGCGTCGGCCGGAAGCGGCCCGCGCGCGCGACGGTCTCGCGCGGCTCGAAGGGGCCTTCGCACCCCGCCTGCTGCTCCCTCGCGGGCGGCACGCCGGGTAAGTCTTCGGGCCCCACGGTGCGCCCGTGGTCGGCGAGGACGACGTTGCCGCGGGCGACGCTCACGTCCTCCAGATAGGCGCAGTCCGGCGGCCCGCCGACCGCGGAGATGCAGAGCGGGAAGGGCAGCGCGTCCTCCCGCCCCCACTCGATGTGGACGACCGGCTGGCCGTCGAGCGGGTCGAGGCCCGGCTCGACCACGGTCAGGCGGACGGCGTGGCGGCGCGACCGGTCGGCGTCGGCCGCCGCCCCCGTCTTCGGCCCCAGCGCCTCTTCGAGGATGAGCACGTCGCCCGGCGTCAGCCGCAGTTCCCGCTCGCGCCGCTCGGGCGGCCGCCGCGGGGCTTTCGATTGCGCGTAGGCGGGCGCGCGGGCGAGCGCCGCGTCCGCGTCCGGCGCGTCGGCGCGCTCCTCTTCTTCCTCTCCGCCGCGCCGCCCGCCGCCGGAGTCGGCCTGTGGCTGCTCCTTCCAGCGGTCTTTGAGCGTCGCCGCCGTCGCGCCGCGCGGCAGGCAGCATTCCGCCTCGCGCCACGTGTAGAAGCTGATGCTGTTGTGCGCCTTGTAGAAGTGGACGGGCCGGCCCGGCGGCTGCGCGGCGAGGGGCTCGAAGACCTCGTAAGCGTCGGGCGCGAAGCCGCTCAAGTCGGCGGGCGTGAGCGAACGCCGGGCGGCGGGGGCGGCCATCGCGGGGCCGGGGTCGGTGATGAAGTAGAAGCCCCGCGGGTCTTCGAGCGTCACGTCGTCGTCGGCCTTCACGCAGACCCACGCGCGCGCGTTGCAGCCTTCGTGCATCGGGTAGTCGACGAGCAGGGCGTGGCGGCGCACGGAGACGCGCCGGCGCGCCGTGTCGAAGTAGGCCTCGGTCGCGACGGCGTCCTGATAGTAGCTGAGGTAGTCGCCGACGTAGGCGAGCAGCTCGACGAGCGTGACGCCGAGGTCGGGCACGTGCCGCTCCTCCCAGCCGGGCAGGACGAGCGAGAGGCGGTCGAAGATGAGCTGGCGGAAGCTGGCGTAGTCTTTGGCGAGGTAGTCGATGTCCGGCTCGGGCGCGCGCGCGTCGCGGCACGTCTCGGGCGGCGCGCAGTCGAACTCGCTCGGGCAGTTGGCCTTGAACGAGAAGTCGATCCGCGAGTAGCGCGGGTCGAAGCCTTCGAGCGGCCCGCCGCCCTCGCCGACGAGCCGCAGCGTGTAGGTGGAGAAGTCGCCCGCCCGGTCGACGCTGACCTTCATGCAGTCGTCGCGGTCGGGGTCTTCGACCTCGCAGAGCGTGAGGCCGGTGACGCGGATGTCGCGCACCCGCACGCCGCCCGTGATGCGGACGTGGCGCGCCTCGATGTCGCGCGGGGCTTGGTTGAGGAAGAAGACCGTGATGACCTTCTGGTTCTCCTCGACCTCGACGTAGTCGATGCCGTTGGGCTCGTGCCCGCCCTCGGCGCGCGCGCGGATGAGGCGCCGGCGCTCGCTCCTGTCCCGGCAGTTCTCCTGAGAGTTCATGGCGATCACACCGTCCGCGTGAAGGTCGCGGTCTGATTCTCGTTGGTGCGGCGCAGGACGTACTGGACGACGATGCGCAGCTCCGCGCCCTCGCTCACGACTTCGAGGCTGAGGACCTCGATGACATCGCCCAGCCAGCGCTGGAGCCCCGACTGCATGTTGAAGCGCAGCGCCGCCGCCAGCTCCGGGCTGTTGGGCGCGAAGACGAGCTGGAGCAGGCCGCCGCCGAACTCGGGGCGGTTGACGCGCTCGCCGTGGTTGGTGAAGAGCAGCTGCTCGATCATGTCGCGGACGTGCGCCTCGGCGCCCGCGGCGGCGGTGCGCCCGCGCGCGTCGAAGTGGAGCGGGAAGTCGATGTTCACGTCTGGCCCCCTTCAGGTGGCGGTGACGCGCGTCTGCGTCGCCGCGACGACGAGCGGCGTGCCGGTCGGGACGCAGGTCGCTTGGCTGGTGTTGAGCAGCACGGGCTGGCCGCCGGCGGTGACGCGGGTCGCCGCGGTGGTGAACTGGGCCGTGACGCACGGCCCGTTGCCGGCGGTCGGCGGCGGCATGGCGCAGCCGGCGACCGAGTAGGGCGAGGCCAGCGTCACGATGGGCTGCCCGCCCACGGTGACCTGCGGGTTGACGACGAGCGGCTGCGCCGTGCCGCCGTGCGAGCACATCACCTGCGCCCCCTGATGGAGTAGTAGACCCGGCATCCGCGTGACCTCCCGCCTCCGGCGGCGCGTCAGTTGACGACGAGCGCCGCCCCGTTGATGGCCGTGGGCGTGCCCTGAATGGTCACGCCCGACCCGGTCAGTTGAATCGTCGCCCCCTGCCCGTTCGTGATGGTGATGCCCGTATCGTTGATGGTGATCATGGCGCCGGCCGCCGTCTTGAGCATGATGCCGCCGGTTGGGCCGGGCGCGTCGCTCACCTGAAGGGTCGTCTGCCCGGTCGTCTGGAAGAGCAGGTGGGGGACGGTCGGGGCCGCGGCCAGCGCCAGCGCCGGCACCTCGCCCGTGCCCCAAAAGCAGCCGCTCCAGATCGGGCTCTCGGGGTCGCCGCCCTCGAACTCGACCCAGACGTTGGCCTGCATCGGCGGGATGGCGTAGAAGGCGTTCTGCTGCCCGGCGTAGGGGATGCTCGGCAGCGCCCAGTTGAAGCCGAAGTCGCCGAAGACGGCCGGGACGCTCACCTGTATGCGCCCGCGCTGCTCCGGGTCGTTGTTGTTCGTCACCTTGCCGCGGTACTTGCCGTAGAATCGTGTCATGGTCGCACCAGTGGGGTCAGCGAGCCCGTGCCCTCGCGCGTCAGCGTGAAGCGCTGCTTGTACTCCCCCCTGCGGATGTCGTGGGTGACGCTCTTGACGTAGTAGTTACCGTCGTAGCTGAAGCCGACGCCGCGCAGGCCGACGATGGCGCGCGCCCGGAGCATGTCGCCGTACTGGAGGGCGTCGAGCTCGCCCGTCGCGGTGACGACGTTGTCGGTCGAGGCGTCGGTGGTGGCCTGCGCGCGCGCGAACGCCTCGACCAGTTCGAGGCCGGCCGTCGTGCGCGCCTCGGCGAAGTCCTCCTGCGCCGGGCGCGCGTTCGAGCCGGGGGCGGGC
>DATMVI010000019.1:0-19700 GCA_035563275.1 Pyrinomonadaceae bacterium | reverse complement strand
CCCGCGTAGAGGCAGCCGAAGAAGGCGACGACGTAGTCGAGGCCGGGCGGGTAGAGCAGCAGCGCGCGCTCGCCGGCCGCGCCCTCGGCTTGGAGGCGCGCGCCGAGGGCGCGGGCGCGCTCGTCCAGCTCGGCGTAGGTGACGGAGGCGGCCTCCGCCGTCTCCGCGTCGGCCAGAAACCTGTAAGCGCACCGCCCCGGCTCGGCCGCGGCACGGCGCCGGAGGAGTTCCACCAGCGTCGAAAGTCCGCCCGCAGAGACGGGTGTCGTAGGGTGCGTACTCATGACAACCTTCCCGCGCTTCTGGATTAATGGAGAAGCGGCCCGCACGCCGCCGGGGAGACGGCCCCCCGCCCTTACGTCGGGCGGAGGGCCCGCGCCGGTGGCGCGGTGGCATGCGGCGCGGCGTGGCTCGAAACTGAGCCAGTCGGCGTGGACTGCCGGCGGGCGGTGTCGCCGTCGGCGTCTGTGAACGGGGAGTCGTCCGGCGCGGCGAGCGGCAGGAAGGAAGTCGTGACGACGGTCTGCCGTGGCGCGGGGGCGCGGGTCGGCCCGGGGCAGGGCCGTGTTGCTGGCGCGAGGTGGTGGGTAACCATTGTTCTAACGCCTCTGGGGTAGCTTTTAGAGACAGTTCTCTATAACTGGAGGTCTTCCAGCGCGTGCGCTGTTGCGGTGATGTCTAGGCGTTGCGGCGGACGGCGGCGATTGTACTCTTCCGCGCGCCCGGCTACAAGCATTATGTTCGGGTCGTGCGGGCGGGCTTTCGGGCGGCGCGTGTCCGGGCGTCAGGGCCGCGGCGGCGGCGCCCCGACGCCGTTAAAGCAGCCTCAAGATTTCTCTTGATTCTGCCACACGGCGGGTGTAGCATCCTCCGCACTCTTGGGTGGCATGTTCGTAGGCCCTTATACTTAATCACCATCTAACAGTCAATCATTATTAATGTCCGCGGGGCGGACGTGACCGAACAGCCGCCGCCGCGCCTTAAAGCCATCTCGAATTGAGAGTCCCGCGCCGCCGGAAGGCTCGGCCCGCCGCCCCGACGGCCGAGAGTTCCCCCGGCGCGTCGCGGCCTCTCGCCCGTCTCTTTATCAATTTCATTTCGCCTGCGACAGCCGGGGCCGCGCCTCCCCCGCGGGGGGATTCGCGCCCGGCCCTTTCGTCAGAAGTCCTTAAACTCTTCCGGTCGGCTCCTTCGCATGAGTGGCACAAAACTCTACCTCCGGCAGAACGTGCAGGTCGAACCGCTCTTCAACCAGTGGTACGCGTGGACGCACCTGATCGCGCCGCAGACGGCCGCGATGAACATCGCCAACTCCCACGTCAAGAAGATGCAGTCTTACGTGGCCGCGCCCAAGCTCCACGCCGACGCCGTCAGGAACCCGGCCATGCTCGGCGGCCCCTTCATAGACTATCAGGGCGGGCGCGTCGCCGAGATCAGGGCGCTGCTCGCCTCGACGCTCAAGCATCAGGCGCACATGCTCAGGTTCGCGCAGTCCGTGCAAGACCTCGACCAGACGCTGCGCGAGGAGGCCAAAGGCTACTCGCTCATCCCGCTCTACGAGAGAGTCCCCGAGAACCTGAAGGGCTACGTCGAGCTGGTCTACGACCTCAACAACCACCCCTCGATCAAGTTCGTCGAGGGGCTGCTCTACCAGAGCCCCTATTACTGCCGCTCGCTTCAGGGCGTGCTGATGTCTCTGGTCTACCAAGACGAGCGCCCGTTCGCCCTGAGCACGCCGCGGCTGCCCGGCCCCGGGTCGCTCCTCCTCAACATCCCCTTCGAGAGCGGGGCGCTCGACGAACTCTTCAGGATGAAGGAGACGCCGCAGCCGCCCGGCCGCGTCGCCGAGCTTCTGGGGCTCTCCGAGCAGGAGGACGAGGTCTTCCGCACGTTCCTCACCGAGGAGCCGCCGCCCCCGCAGCCCCGCTACGAAGGCGACGGCATCAGCATCCGCTACTTCGGCCACGCCTGCCTGCTCATCGAGACGCGCGGCCTCAACATCCTCGTCGACCCGGTCATCAGCTACACCTACGACAGCGAGCTGAGCCGCTACCGCTACCCCGACCTGCCCGAGACGATCGACTACGTGCTCATCACGCACGGCCATCAGGATCACATCCTCTTCGAGACGCTGCTGCAACTGAGGCACAAGATCAGGACCGTCATCCTGCCGCGCGGCGGCAGCGGCCAGCTCCAAGACCCCTCGCTCAAGCTCATCCTGCGCCACGTCGGGTTCAAAAACGTCGTCGAGCTCGACGACATGGAGACCATCGAGGTCGAGGGCGGCAGCATCACCGGCGTCCCCTTCTTCGGCGAGCACGCCGACCTCAACGTCTCCAGCAAGGTCGCGCACCTCATCCGCCTGCGCGGCAAGACCTTCCTCTTCGCCGCCGACTCGAACAACGTCGAGCCGAAGCTCTACGAGCACGTCCGGCGGGCGCTGGGCGGCGTGGACGTGCTCTTCCTCGGGATGGAGTGCGACGGGGCGCCGCTCTCGTGGCTCTACGGGCCGCTGCTGACGCAGGCTCTGGAGAGGAAGATGGATCAGTCGCGCCGGCTCTCGGGGTCGGACTACGAGCGCGGCATCAGGATCGTCGAGCAGCTCGGCTGCCGCGAGGTCTACGTCTACGCGATGGGGCAGGAGCCGTGGCTCAACTACATCATGAGCATCAAGTACACGGAGCAGTCGCCGCCCATCGTCGCCTCGAACCGCCTGATCGAGGCGTGCCGCGAGCGCGGCATCGTGGCCGAGCGGCTCTTCGCCAAGAAGGAGATCGGCTACGGACGCTGAGGCGCGCGGCGCGGGATAAAACCCGATGAAGATATTCAAGTTCCTTCTGCAGAACTCCCGCTGGTCGGCCGCCGCGGCGGTGCTGACGAGCACGGCGAGCGGCGTCGTCGGCGCGTGGCTGATCGCCTACATCCACTCGGCGCTGAGCCGGCCGAACCCGGCCGCCGCGCCGCTCGTGTGGGGCTACGCGGCGCTCTGCCTGCTGCTCCTCGTCACGCACGTCGCCTCGCAAATCCTCCTGCTCCACATCTCGCAGCGCGCCGTCTACGACCTGCGCCTGCGCCTGAGCCGGAGCATCCTCGACGCCCCGCTGCGCCGCGTCGAGGAGGCCGGCGCGCCGCGCCTGCTGGCGGCGCTCACCGGCGACGTTTCGACCATCTCGGGCGCGCTGCTCGGCATCCCGCTCCTCTGCATCAACATCGCCACCATCGTCACCTGCCTCGTCTACATCGGCTTCCTCTCGTGGCGGCTGCTCGTCGGGCTGACCCTCTTCATGCTGGCCTCGGCGCTCGTCTACCGCCTGACGGTCAAGACCGCGCTCCGCTACCTGAAGCTGGCGCGCGAGGAGGCCGACACGCTCTTCGCCAACCTGCGCGGCGTCATCGAGGGCAACAAGGAGCTGAAGCTCAACCGCCTGCGCCGCGAGGAGTTCTACCGCGACGACGTGCGGGCCAGCGCCGCCCGCGTCCGCGGCTACAACGTCACCGGCCAGACCATCTTCACCGTCGCCCTCGGCTCCGGCCGGCTGCTCTACTTCGTCTTCATCGGCCTCATCCTCTTCGCCATGCCGGCCCTGACGCCGACCTCCGCCGCCGACCTGACCGGCTACGTCCTCGTCGTCCTCTACCTCAACGGCCCGATCACCACGCTCGTCAACGTCATCCCGACGCTCAGTCAGGCGCGCGTCGCGCTGGGCAAGGTCGAGTCGCTCGGCCTCTCGCTCGTGCGCGAGCGCCCGGACGCGCCGCCGGCCGACGACGAGCCGCGCTGGTCGAGCCTCGCGCTCGAAGGCGTGACGCACACCTACCGGCGCGAGAAGGACGACGGCGACTTCACGCTCGGGCCGCTCGACCTGAGCCTGCGGCCGGGCGAGCTGCTCTTCGTCACGGGCGGCAACGGCAGCGGCAAGTCGACGCTCGCCAAGCTCATCACCGGCCTCTACGTGCCCGAGGGCGGGAGCATCAGCGTGGACGGCCGCCCCGTCACGGACGCGACGCGCGAGCAGTACCGGCAGCTCTTCTCGGCCGTCTTCTCCGACTACTACCTCTTCGACCGCGTGGCCGGGTCGAACGGCTCGCACGCCCTCGACCTCGACGCGCGCGCGCGCCACTACCTGACCCAGCTCCAGCTCGACGGCAAGGTCAGCGTGAGCGGCGGGAGGCTCTCGACCACCGACCTCTCGCGCGGGCAGCGCAAGCGGCTGGCGCTGCTCAACGCCTACCTCGAAGACCGCCCGCTCTACGTCTTCGACGAGTGGGCCTCCGACCAAGACCCGCTCTTCAAGCACGTCTTCTACACGCAGCTTTTGCCCGACCTGAAGGCGCGCGGCAAGACGGTCGTCGTCGTCAGCCACGACGACGCCTACTACGGCGTGGCCGACCGCATCTTCAAGCTCGACTACGGCCAGCATGTCGAGACCTAAAGACTGCTTCGTCACCTTCCGGCCCGAGCCGCGGGCCGGGCTCCGGCTCCTCTGCTTCCCCTACGCCGGCGGCGGGGCGCACGTCTTCCGCGCGTGGGCCGAACGGCTCTCGCCGCGCTTCGAGGTCTGCGCGGCGCAGTTCCCGGGGCGGGGCGCGCGCCTGCTCGAAGAGCCTTACGCCAAGCTCGGCCAGCTCCTCGCCGAAAGCTCGCGGGCGCTCTCGCCGCTCGCCGACAAGCCCTTCGCCTTCTTCGGCCACAGCATGGGCGCGCTCGTCTGCTTCGAGCTGGCGCGGCTCCTGCGGCGCGAGGGGCGGCCGATGCCGCTCGGCCTCTTCGTCTCGGGGCGCAGCGGCCCGCGCAGCCTCCGCGGGGTCGCGCGCCTCTCGGTCATGCCCGAGGGGGAGCTGCTCGAAGAGCTGCGCCGCTTCGCGGGCGTGCCGGCCGAGGTGCTTGAGAACGCCGAGCTGATGCGGATGATGCTGCCCTCGATCCGCGCCGACTTCGCCGCCTGCGAGGGCTACTCCTACGTCGAGGAGCCGCCCCTGCCCTGCCCCGTCACGGCCTTCGGCGGGGAGGGCGACCCCGAAGCGGGCGCCGAGGGTCTGGGGCAGTGGCGCGACGAGACGGCCGCGCGCTTCTCGCTCCGCATGTTCCCCGGCGGCCACTTCTTCCTCGACACGGCGCGCGGGCCTTTGGTCGAGGCCGTCGCGCAGGATTTGGCCGCGTGGCTGCGCGAGGCGCGCGGGGCCGCGCCGCCGGCCTGAGCGGGCGGGGCCGGAGGCAGCTGACGCGCGCCTGACCCGACCGGCCGCCCGCCCGACACGCGGGACGTTCGAGAGCGCTTGCGCCGAAAGGGATCGCTTATGAGAAAACCCGACAACTGGTACCGCCTCGCGGTGTGGCTGTTCATCCTCGCCGTCGTCGCCCTGACCGTCTACCGGCAGACGCCCCCGGCCGCGGTGGCCGACGCGCCCCCGACCGAGTTCGCCTCGGGCCGCGCGATGCGCCACGTCGCCGAGGTCGGCAAAGAGCCGCACCCGATGGACTCGCCGGCCCACGACGCCGTCCGCGACTACATCCTCGGCGAGCTGCGCCGGATGGGCTTCGCCCCCGAGGTGCAGTCCGTGCCGCCCGACTCCGTCTCGCCCGGCACCGTCCTCCAAACCGACCTCCAGAACATCGCCGCGCGCCTCGCCGGCTCGCAGCCGGGCGGCAAGGCCGTGATGCTCGTGGCCCACTACGACTCGGCGCGCGACAGCAGCGGCGCGTGCGACGACGGGGCCGGCGTGGCGACCCTGCTCGAGACGGCGCGCGCGCTCAAGGCCGGGCCGCCCCCGCCGCGCGACGTGATCTTCCTCTTCACCGACGGCGAGGAGGAGGTGCTGCTCGGGGCCAAGGCCTTCGCCGCCGAGCACCCGTGGCTCGAAGAGGTCGGGATGGTTTTGAACTTCGAGGCGCGCGGCTGCAAGGGCGCGGTCTACATGTTCGAGACCAGCGAGGAGAACGGCTGGCTCGTCCGCGAGTTCGGGCGGGCCAGCCCCTACCCGCTCGCCAGCTCGCTGATGTCCGACATCTACCGCCAGCTCAGCCTCACCACCGACCTCAAGGTCTTCATCCGCGAGGGCATCCCGGGCCTCAACTTCGCCTTCGTCGAGGACGCGATGGCGCACCACAGCCCGCGCGACCGGCCCGAAGCGCTCGACGAGCGCAGCCTCCAGCACCACGGCTCCTACGCGCTGGCGCTGACGCGCCACTTCGCCAACACGGACCTCGCCGTCCCGCGCACGACCAACGCCGTCTACTTCGACGTGCTCGGCACGGGCCTCATCTCCTACCCGCGCACGTGGGCGCTGCCGCTGGCCGCCGCCGCCGCGCTCATCTTCCTCGGCCTGCTCGTCTACGGGCTGGTGAGGAAGCGTCTGAAACTCTCCGGCGTGATGGTCGGCTTCGTCGCGCTGCCGGTGGCGCTCGGCGTCTCGTACTTCGTCGCCACCTTCATCTGGGAGGCGACGCGCGCCATGCACCCCGACTACACGCGCTTCAGCCACTACAAGATTTACCTTCTGGCGCTGGCGGCCGTCGCCCTCGCCATCACCTCGGCCGTCTACCTTCTGGCCGGGCGGAAGGCCGCGGCGCTCGACCTCTACTTCGGGGCGCTCTTGGTGTGGGCGATCCTGACGGCGGCCGTCGGCGTCTACCGGCCTTACGCGAGCTACGCCGTGCTGTGGCCGTTCGTGTTCGCGCTGGCGGCGGCGGTCTTCATGCTCGCGCAGGGCGAGCGGGCGTTCGACTCGCCGGCGGCGCTGGCGGTGCTGTGCGTCTGCGCCGTGCCGGGCGTCGTGCTTTTGACGAACACGATCCACCTCATCGCGCTCGGCATCGGGCTGGCGCGGGCCGGGGTGCTGGTGGCGCTGGCCGTGCTGCTCTACGGACTGCTCGTGCCGCACATCAGCCTGACCGCCGCGCCGCGCCGGTGGCTCCTGCCGGCGCTCGCCCTGCTGGCCGGCGTCGTCCTGCTCGTGGTCGGGAATCTACAGCCGGGCGTCTAGGGCGATCTGCGGCCGGGCGTCGGGCGACGCCGGTCTCGCGCGGGGTTGACGGGTCAAGCGCGTGGGGCGCGGGGAAGAACATGTTCTTCCCCGCGGCCCACGCGCTTGACCCGTCAACTCTCTGTTGAGACGCGCGCCCGCCGCGCCCGACCGCGCCCGGCCCTACGGCTGGAAGGCGATGATGCGCAGTTCGCTCGTGTACCGCTGGCCCTCGGCGTCGGAGAGCCAGAGCTGCCCGTGCGGCGGGAGCATCTCGGAGACGGCGATGAGCCGGTCGCCCTGCCCCGACTTGGCGGTGCGGCGGATGACCTTCGCCAGAATGTCCACGTAGATGGGGCTGGCGAAATCGACGTAGATGGGCTTCTTCTCGACGGGCGACTTGGCGAAGACGAAGCGCGGCATCCCGCGCTCGAAGGCCCAGCGCCGCGCGGCGAGGAAGCGCGCCGCCGCGTCCGTCCCGAAGGCGAAGGGGAACTCCTCGGGCTCGTAGACCCACGACTCGCGCATCACGACGAGGCCGCCGACGCTCACGCGCGGCGTGTGGCCCGCGGCCCCGCGCAGCTTGAACTTGCTGACGAGCTGGCCGTAGAAGGTGTCGGAGAAAGCCTCAAGGATGTCGTAGGTGAGGCCGCCGTCGCGCGACTGCACCACCAGCCGGCCGCCCTCCTCCCTCACCACGAGCGAGCCGACCTCCAGCAGGTGCTTCATCTCCGGGCTCGGGATCGAGTCGTGCGTCACGAGCACGCGCCGCATGCTGCGCGGCATGAGCACGGGGGTCGTGCGCGCCGTCAGCGAGGGCCAGCTCTTGGGCGAGACGATGCGGACGCTGGTTTCGGGCCAGTCGTATTCGACCGAGCGGTAGAGGTCTTCGGGCCGCGGGTGCTGGGCCACGAACAGCGAGCCGCTCAGCGTGTTCGACCCGAGGTGGCACTCGCCGAGCACCAGCTGGTACTCGCCGCGCCGGACGGCCTCGGCGTCCGCGGCGGCGATCATCACGTCGGGGCTGTGGTAGCAGGCGCTCGACCAGCCGGGGCCGGGCGCGTCGAAACGCTCGCGGACGAGCGGCCGCAACTGCTCGACCGTGTACTCGACGTGGCGGCGCCCCTCGGGCAGCGCGAAGATTTCCGCCCAGCGCCGCTGGAACTCGGGCAGGACGGCGTTGCCCGCGTTCCGGTCTTTGTTCATCACGTGCGGCTGCGCGTGGTACCAGAAGGTGGCGCAGTCCACCTCGCGCGAGCCCTTCTGCCGCGCCACCTCTTCGAAGACGCGCGCGAAGACCCCGCGGTAGAACTCCGCCATCTGGTAGGTGAACCAGCGCGCGCTCATCAGCAGCAGCGAGAGCGGCGGGCCGAGGCGGCGCAGCACGTCCGGCCCCAGCTCGACCTCCATGTCGCGCCGGCAGTCTTCGTAGACCAGCGTCCGCGCCGCGTACATCTCGCCGGCGGCGCGCGTCGTCTCCGTCACGCCCGAGATGCGGGAGAAGGACTCGTCGAGCTCGCCCAGCGCGCGGTCGAGCTGTTCGGCGTCGCCGGCCGCGCGGCTGACGGCGGCCCGCCGCACCTCCAGCTCGTCGAGGCCGGCGAGCACCGAGGCGCGCAGCCCCTCGTCGCCGATGCGCTCGAGCGAGCGGCGCAGGATGCGGTCGGGGTAGGTGCCGGGCGCGATTTCGAGCCTCCACAGGACGAGACCTTTGGCGCTCAACTGTTCGAGCAGCTCGTAGGCCTCGGCCTCGCCCGCCACCTCGGCCGGGCACATCCGCGCGAGCAGGCCCGCGATCTCCTTCGCCGTCTTCTGGCCGTCGCTGAGCTGGATGGCGACGGCCGCCGGCCGCGGCAGCGTGACCGGGCGCGCGTGCGGCAGGTAAAGCGTCGTGCCCTTGACGTGCAGGTAGGGCACGCGGCGCGGCGTGAACCACGGGCGCAGCGACTCGTCCGCGTTCAGCTTCTCGGCCAGCGCGTCCATGCACCAGTTCTCGAAGTAGACGTTGCGCGTGGCGACCAAGCCGGGGCCGGGCCGCGCCGTCAGCGCCTCGCCCTGCGGGACGAAGCGCGCCCAGCCGACGGGGCCGAAGAAGCCGATGGTGTCGTTCTTGACGCAGTAGCGCTGGAGGTAGTTGGCGATCAGCTCCTTGTAGCCTTTGATGCTCGACCTGCCGGTCTGCGGCGACTGCTTGAGGAAAGGGACGAGCGCGGTGTGGAAGGCGTGGCGGTTCTGCCAGATGACGGCCTCGCGGAAGCGGCTCGACATCGCCACCTCCTGAAGCGTGCGCGAGAGCCCCACGACGTCCTCGCCGTAACGCTCAAGGTAGGCCGCGGCCGCCGCCTCCCTCCGCGCGCAGGCGGCGCGGTAGGCGTCCACCTCCGCCGCGACCGCCTCCGGCATCCCCCCGGGCGGAACCTTCCCCTGACTCATCGCGCGCATGGCCTTGACCAGCGGCGAGCGGCGGTCAGTTTCGCTCCACTGGCCGGCGGCCCGCAGCGAGTCGAGCCGCGTCCTGATGGCATCGAGCGCCTGCTCCTGCTTCTTCTCGACCTCGTCCTCGGCCCAGATCAACTCGTCGGCGGCGCGCGCGCAGCCCTCGGCCGAGAGGGCGCGCACCTGCACGGCCGGGAAGCCCGCGCCGCGCAGGCCCACCCAGCGCCACACGCGCCACTCGCCGCCGGGCAGCGCGATCAGGTGCGAGTCCGCGGCCGCGCCCGCCCCGGCGCGCGCCGCGCCGTTCGAAGGGGCCTCGGTCGTGAGGGAGGGTTGAAGACTTCTGTCATCGAAATTCATGTCCACATCCTTCGTCGAAGACGGCAACGTTGGCGGCGGGCTGTCGGAGATTCATCGGGCGCAAGGCAGAGAGATTCGAGAGTCTCGCGGAGACAGCGGCGCCGGCGGGTCGGCCGCTGCCGGCTCTCGAAGCCCGGGCGCGGGAGGCCCTTCGGCGAACCAGTTTGACAAGTTTGACAGGGCTGAGTGCCCGTTGACGGCGGCCGCCAACATATTATCTCCGGCGACCCCAAGTCAATGCTTTTATGGCGCGGCCCCCGCCGGCCGAAGTAATACTAAGAATTTAGTTGACAAGGGGCGGCGCCCTCTGTATTCTACGAACACTTTAGGAGACCGCCAACCATGCTCAAGAAAAAGAGCGGCCAGTTGACGCCCCTCGAACTCGAAATCATGAACGTGCTCTGGGAGGAGCGTCTGGCCAACGTGCAGACGGTTCAGCAGAGGCTCAAGCGCGACGTGGCCTACACCACGGTGCAGACGATGCTCAACATCCTGCACCGCAAGGGGAAGGTGCAGCGCACGCTGAAGAACCGGGCCTATTTCTACAAGCCGCTCGTGAGCCGCAGTCAGGTGGTCAGCCAGACCATCGGCGACATCGTCGACCGCCTCTTCGGCGGCTCCGCCGAAAGTTTCCTGATGGGCATGGTGGAGACCAACTACCTGACGCCCGAGAAACTCGCGCAGCTCAACAAGCTCTTCGAGCAGTCGCAGGCGGGCGGCGACGAAAAAAAGTGACGCGCGTCTGAGGCCCTTTCGCGCCCCTAAAAGCCCGCTCGGCGCCGCCGGGTTTTCGAGACCGCCGAGAACGTTTGACAGCTCAGCCACAGCGCGGAACCTCATCCGGGTTGCTCTTCTGACGCGCTACGCGCTCATGACTCAGTGTCGCGGGAGACACGGTTATGGAAACGCTCGGTAATTACGTCCTGACCTATCTGCTCAACGCCGTGTGGCAGGTGGCCCTCGTGGCGGCGGCGGCCGCCGGGTGCATGTCGCTGCTGCGCCACGCGCCGGCGCGACACCGCCACGTCCTCTGGGTCGCGGCGCTGGTCGTCAGCTTCGCGCTGCCGCTCTGGAGCCTGCAACAGCCGCCGAAGGGCGCGGTCAAACACGAGCCGGCCGCCGCCCCGCTGCTGGCCGAGGTCGAGACCGGCGCGGCCCCGGCCCCGGCCGAAGGGCCGTGGATCGCCTACCTGCTTGAGAGTTCGGGCCAGACCATCACGCTCGACTTCCCGCTCATGGCGACCGTCGCCGGACTCTACTTCCTGTTCATCGTCTACCGCCTGACGCGGCTGTGGCGCACGTGGGAGGCGAGCAACCGGATTCGGCGCGCGGCGCGGCGCAGGGCCGTCCCCGAGCCGATTCAGCGCGTGCTCGATCGCTGCCAGCGCATGCTCGCGCTCCGGCTGGGCAGAGACCCGCTGCTCTTCTCGCCGAACATGGACGGGCCTCTGACGGCCGGCGTGCGCTGCCCTTCGATCATCCTGCCGGAGCACCTTCTCGAAGAGACCTCGCCGGAACTGCTGACGGCGGCCATCGGCCACGAGTTGGCCCACATCCGCCGCCGCGACTTCGCCCTTAACCTCGTATACGAACTGCTATACCTACCGATTTCGTTTCACCCGGCAGCGGCACTGGTGAAACGCCGGATCAACCAGACCCGGGAGCTGGCCTGCGACGAGGCCGTGACCGAGCACTTGATGGACGCACGCTCCTACGCTCGCTCGCTCGTCAACTTCGCCAGCTCAAGCCCCTACCTGGGCCGCCACTCCTACACACTGGGCGTCACGGACGCCAACATTTTGGAGGAACGAGTGATGAAACTACTCAAAAGCAGTCCGCGCGTGAGCGCGAGGTTGGCAGTCCTCTCGCTGGCGGCGGCTTCTCTGATCCTGACCGCGGTGGCCGTCGGGGCCGCCAAATACTCCTTCACCATCGAGCCGGCGGTCGCCGCGCAGGACGCCGGGAACCTGTTCATCGGCACGTGGAAGGGCACGCGCGAGTCGTCGAGCAAGGCGGGCGCGTCCCGCACCAGCCACGGCGCGGCCGAGTACGTGGTGACCGTCGCGCAGGCGGGCAACAAGCTCGACGTGACCGTCAACGACGTCGGCTCCCGCATCGAGTTCGACGCCAACGGGAAGGCTAAGGCGCCCAAGAAAGTCCGCGACGCCAAAGTCAAAGTCAACAACGTGAAGCTCAGCGGCTCGACCCTCACCTTTCAGGTGAAGGACGGCGCCGGCAAGGCCACTGACGTTTCGATGAAGCTCGTCAGCGACAACGAAGCGCTGGTCGAGTTCGTCGGCGAGATGCGCGATCCGGGCAAATCCGCCGCCCGCGATCCCTTCAGCATCAGGCTGAGAAGGCAGTAAAGGTGACAAGCCGTCGCCGGCGGCGCGCCCCCTGCCTCGGGGGCGCGCCGCCGGCGCGCATAGACCCGTTCACGAAAGTGCCTCACTGGCTTCCAGTGGGGCACTTTCTCTATACGCGCCCTCCGCCCTCGCCTCGCCTCGCCGCCGGGCGCGCAGACCCATGCGGGCAGACTAATTCAGCCTCCTTCATGGTCAACACCCGCCCCCGGCCGTCCCGCCGCTGCGCCCCTGAAGGCCCGAGCCTTAGGGGCTTCGCAGCCCCTCCGCCGAAAACGACTCACGCCCCGGCAGGCGCCCGACCCGGCCCGCCGCGACGCGTCGAGACCAACCTCGACTGCGCCGCGGCAAACTTCGGGTGTCTGATGTTAAAACATCTCCGTCCGCTTTCTGACGGGACACCGACCACCTGCCGCGGCCCGCCTTGAGCTTTCTGGCGCTAAAGTCTGTCGCCCTGCGTGGGGCACGCGGATTGTAAGGCGAGCGTAATCTAAATGTAATGTTGTGAGGAGACGCTCGGGAGGTTGCAATTCGCCCCTTCTTCCCTAACCCCCCTTCGATTGCCCCGTGCTGGGGAGCGAATGCTCCATGCCGCACTCGCTCAGCACAACCCGGGACCAGGCTAATTTGATGGAGGAACAAATCATGGAGGTCAGACCTGGTACGACGCTGAGAAGTTTCATCCTCGCCGTGTTTCTGGGTGTATGCCCCGCGACGATCCACGTCGCGGGTCAAGAGCAAGCCGCCGCGCCTTCGGCCGGGGGCGCGCCCGCCGCGTCTCAGCCCGAAGCCAAACCGGCGGCCGAGGCGGCGCCGATTCCTCGCATCTGCGTCCCTCCGCCGCTCCTGAAAGTCATCGAGACCTCGCAGTCTTCGAACACCTCCGAGGCGGTCAGGAACGCGCTCGTCTCGTTCATGAACGGCCCTTCCGTCGAGGTCATCCCGCTCGAATCTCGCATCATGGTCCACATCGAGGCCGAGGCCAAGTCGAAGTCCTGCAACCTCGTCCTCTACAGCACGCTGACGATGCAAAAGAGCGGCGGGACGACGCGCATCGGCTCGACGTTGAAGAAGGCGGCCCCGGCGGCGGGGCTCATCGCCTTGAGCACTAACCCGATGGCGAACACGGTGGCGACGGTGGCCCGCGTCGCGGCCGAAGTCCTCGGCGAGATAACCGTCGACCGCAAGAAGAAGGACAAGGTCGTCTACGAGTACAAACTCGTCCCCGTGGGCGGAGACCTGCCGGTCATCGCCGACACGCAGCGGTACAGGTCTGAGGAAGACTCCGAAGACCTCATTTCGCCGATGCTCGCCAAGAACGCCGAACTCGTGGTCATCGCCGCGATGCGCCACTTCAACCTCGAACTGGCCCGCAAGAAACAGAACGCGCAGCCGGCGACCCCGGGGCCGGACGTGCAGACGGCGCAGGCGCAGCCGCAGGCTGCCGATCAGGACGTGGGGGACAAGTAGCGGCCGGGCGCATCGCGCGCGCCCGACCGGGCGACGGCACAGGGGCCGCACGGCAGCAGGCCGAGAGGCGTTAAAGACGCCGCCCGCCCGCGTCCGAAGTTCCTTAACATCCCCGAAAGCGTGCGGCGGGGGCGGAAAATAAGCGTGAAAAAGCGTGCCCCTCCGGTATCCGGGGGGGCACGCTTTTTATGCGCGGCCGGGTTAAGTCGGCCGGGTTTCGGCCGCGTGACGCGGGCCCGCCCGGCCCGCGAGGCTTATCACAATTTTTTCGCCACATACTTGCAACTGAGAACGGCCTCAACACATCTGAGACGAGACCCCAACAGTTGGATACAACGATTCCGGTACAACTTAACGCGCGACGTGGACAAGGTTGCTCCGCATAGACGGGGCGTTTTGTTTTACGGACACGGCGAAGAGCAGGTGCGGCGCGAACAGGGTCGCAGTTTTGTTGAAGAATCCTAACACCCGCTGACCGTCCAATCCCGTGCGCTCACGCGCTTCGGGTCAACTCTGGGCTTTTCCACCCTTCGAAATTTCAGCCGCCTTTTCTGAAGGCCGAATCGCGCCTCCGCGCGGAGGTGTGTCCGCAGGTTCGAGCGCATCTTGAACGGATTGATTGAGCGCCGCCGCTTCGGGCTGAGGAATTATTTGTTTCTTCGCTACGCCCTTAATTTCGCCCGATCTCTCAGGGAGTGCCGCCCGCGGCGTCCGCTGAGCAAACCGAAGCGCAAGCCTAATCAAGACGGAGGACAGAATCATGCAAGGTAGAACTCGGACAATGCTGAAAAGCTTCACCCTCTCCATTTTCCTGAGCGGCTGCCTCGCTCTGCTCCACGTCGTGGGACAGCAGATGCCGGCCGCGCCTTCGGCCCCGCCCGAGCAGCCCGCCGTGCCGGCCGTCGCGAGCGCGCTCGCCCCGGCCGCTTTCGAGGGCCGGGCGGGCGGCCACGCGGGAGAGTTGGGGCCGATACCGCGCGTCTGCGTGGCCCCGCCGCTCCTGAAGGTGATCGAGACCTCGCAGTCGTCGAACACCGCCGACGCCATCCGCAACGCGCTCGTCTCTTTTATGAACGGCCCCTCGGTCGAGGTCATCCCGCTTGAGTCTCGCATTCAGGTGCACATCGAGGCCGAGGCCAAGTCGAAGTCCTGCAACCAAGTGCTCTACAGCACGCTGACGATGCAGAAGAGCGGCGGGACGGCGCGCATCGGCTCGACGCTCAAGAAGATCGCGCCCGCGGCCGGACTCATCGCGCTCGCCGGCAGCCAGTCGTCGAACGTGGTGGCGACGATGGCCCGCGTCGCGGCCGAAGTCCTCGGCGAGATAACCGTCGACCGCAAGAAGAAGGACAAGGTCGTCTACGAGTACAAACTCGTCCCCGTGGGCGGAGACCTGCCCGTGGTCGCCGACACGGAGAGGTACAAGTCGGAGGAGGACTCGGAAGACCTCATCTCGCCGATGCTGGCGAAGAACGCGGAAGTGCTGGTCATCGCCGCGATGCGCCACCACAACCTCGAACTGGCCCGCCGCAAGCAGAACGCGCAGCCGGCCAAGCCGGCCGCCGCGGGGCCGGACGTGCAGGCGGCGCAGATGAAGGCCGCCGACATGAACGAGGGTCAGAGGTAGTCGAGCGAGGGCGGTTCGCCGGCGCGAATCGGGCCGGGCGGTGAAACCCGGCACGCCCTTTGAAGGTCGGGTGAATTGAAGAAGGCGGGCGGCGCGTTAAGGTGCGCCGCCCGCCTTCTGCTTGTGGACGACCGGCCCGCCGCTCTCGTGCGGGCCGCCGTCAGTCAAGGGGTCGCATTTTCGTTAAGGCGTGCCGGCGGCGTTTTCCGGCTGGCCCTGTCCCGCCAGCTCGTCCACCCCGCTCAGCCTCGCGGCCACCTCCTCGTCGCTCAACTGCTCGACCTCCGCGATGATGCGCTCTTCGAGGATGGTGGCGATCTCCGCCACGGTCGGGTGGTCGAAGAGCGCACGCAGCGGAAGCTCCACGTCGAACAACTCGCGCACGCGGCTGACGAGCATGGTGGCGAGCAGGGAGTGTCCGCCCAGCTCGAAGAAGTTGTCCTCGACCGAGACGCGCTCCACGTTCAACACCTCGCCCCAGACGCCGGCCAGCAACTCCTCCGTGGGCGTCCGCGGGGCGACGTAGCCGACCGTCGTGCGCTCCGGCTCGGGCAGCGCCGCGCGGTCGACCTTGCCGTTGGGCGTCAGCGGCAGTTGGTCGAGCATGACGAAGGCCGAAGGCACCATGTAAGGCGGCAGCCGCTCGGCGAGGTACGCGCGCAACTCCTTGCCGAGCGTGCCGCCCGCGCCCTCGCCCGCTTCCGCCTCCCCGGTCACGCAGTACGCGACCAGCGCCGACTGCGGCCCCTCGCCCCCGCGCGCCGCGACCACGGCCTGAAGCACCGCGGGGTGACGGCACAGGGCCGTCTCGACCTCGCCCGGCTCGACGCGGAACCCGCGCACCTTCACCTGCTCGTCGGCGCGCCCCATGAACTCCATCTGCCCCGCCTCGCCCCAGCGGCATACGTCGCCGGTGCGGTAGAGGCGCGAGCCGGGAGGCCCGTACGGGTCGGGGACGAACCGCTCGGCCGTCAGCGCGGGCCGCCCGAGGTAGCCGCGGGCGAGGCCGTCGCCGCCGAGGTAGAGCTCGCCTGAGACGCCGACCGGCACCGGCTCCATCCGCGCGTCGAGCACGTAGGCCTGCGTGTTCGCTAAGGGTCGGCCGATGGGGATCGAGCCTTCGTGGCCGTCGCCCTCCGCGACTTCGTAGACGCACGAACCGACGACCGTCTCCGTCGGCCCGTACTCGTTGACGATTCTCATGCCCGGCGCGTGCCGCCGCCAGAAGCTGACCGTCTCGGCGAGGAGGTTCTCGCCGCCGACCACCATCGCGCCCGTCAGCCCCTCCACCTCCTCGCCCTTCAACTGCGAGGCCAGCAGCGAGAGGTGCGCTGGCGTCAGCTTGATGAAGCTGTAGCCTTCCCTCTCCCGCAAAGTCCTCACCAGCGCCTCCACGTCGTTCCGCGCCGGCAGGATTTCCACCGCCTGCCCGCACAGCAGAGGCGCGTAGACGCTCGTGACGCACAGGTCGAAGCTGAACGACGTGTGCCACAAAGTGCCCCGGCCCCCTTCGAGCGTGTAGCGCGGCACGCACCAGCTCAGGTAGTTCGTCAGCCCGCCGTGCGTGACCATCACGCCTTTGGGCCTGCCGGTCGAGCCGGAGGTGTAAATCACGTAAGCGAGGTTGTCGGGCGAGGCCACATTCTCCAGCGGCCCCGGGTCGTGCGCGCCGACCTCTTCGCCCACCTCGTCGAGGCTGATGACCAGCCCCCAGTGCGTCGGGAGGCGGCCCGCCGCCGCGCCCTCGGTCAGCACGATGGCGGCGTCGCTGTCCGACAACATCCCGCCCAGATGTTGCGCGGGGTAACCGGGGTCGAGCGGCAGGTAAGCGCCGCCGGCCTTGAGCACCCCGAGCGCCGCCTCCAGCAAGCCGGCCGAGCGCTCCATGCAGAGGCCGACGAGGAAGTCCGGCCCCACGCCTAAAGCTCGCAGGTAACGCGCGAGCCGGTTGGAGCGCTCGTCGAGTTCGCGGTAGGTGAGCCGCTCGCCGTCGCAGGCGACCGCGACGGCGTCCGGCGTGCGCCGCGCCTGCTCCACGAACAGTTCGTGCGCCGCGCGGCCGCGCGGGTAGTCGCTCGCTGTCTCGTTGAGTTCGACGAGCAGGCGGCGGCGCTCCGCCTCGCCCATGACCGGCAGGCGCGAGAGAGGCAGCGAGGGGTCGCGGGCCGCGCCCTCCAGCAGCGCGCAGTAGTGGTTGCTCAGCCGCTCCATCACCTCGGCCCCGTAGACCTCCGCGTTATATTGCATGGAGACGGCGAGCCCCCCGTCCGACTCGTAGGCCGCCACGGTCAGGTCGAAGCGGGCCGCGCCGCTGTCGCTGCGCAGCGCCTCCATCCGCAGCCCCGGCACCTCGACGGCCCCGGACGGCGCGTTCTGCAACAGCAGCTTGACCTGAAAGAGCGGCGTGTGCGAGAGCGTCCGCTCCGGCTGTAGCTCCTCGACCACGCGCTCGAAGGGCAAGTCCTGATGCGCGTACGCGCCGAGACAGACCTCCTTCGCGCGGCTTACCAGCTCGCGGAACGCCGGGTCGCCCGCGAGGTCAGTCCTGAGCACGAGCTGGTTGACGAAGAAGCCGATGAGGGCCTCGGTCTCGCCGCGCGTGCGGTTGGCCACGTCCGTCCCCACCACCACGTCGCGCTCGCCCGTGTAGTGGGAGAGGAGCGCCGAGAAGCCGGCCAGCATGACCATGAAGAGCGTCGCGCCTTCCTCCCGCCCCACGGCCCGCAGCCCCTCGGTGATCTCCCTGTTCACGCGGAAAGAGGCGTGCGCCCCTCGATAACCTTGCGCGGCCGGCCTCGGCTTCGCGCCCGGCAACTCCATCGCCGGCGGCGCGCCCGTCAACTGCCTGCGCCAGTACGCGAGCTGCGCTTCGAGCCGCTCGTTCGTCAGGTAGCGCCGCTGCCACACCGCGAAGTCCGCGTACTGCACCGGCAACTCCGGGAGGGGCGACGGCTTGCCTGCCGCGAAGGCTTCGTAGAGCGAGGCGGCCTCGCGCACCAGCACGCCCAGCGACCACGCGTCCGAAGCGATGTGGTGCATCGTCAGCAGCAGCACGTGCTCGTCTGCCGCGAGCCGCAGCAGCCCCACGCGCAGCAGTTGCCCCCTGCTCAGGTCGAACGGCCGCCGCGCCTCCTTCGCGGCCAGCCGCAACACCTCAGCCTCCCGCTCCGCCTCGCCGAGATACGAGAGGTCTGTCACCCCCAACTCCACCCCGCTCGGCTCCTCGACCACTTGATAAGGCTCGCCGCCCTCCGACCCGAACCGCGTCCGCAGCACCTCGTGGCGGCGCACGATTTCCGAGAGCGCCCGCCCCAGCGCGTCAACGTCAAGCGGCCCCACGAGGCGCATCGCCCCCGGGCTGTTATAGAAAGCCGACCCCGGTTCGAGCTGGTCGATGAACCAGAGCCGCTGCTGCGCGAACGACAGAGGCAGCGGCCCCTCGTGCGGCACCGGCTCCACGGGCGGCAGCGGCTCTTCCGCGCCCGCGTCGCGCAGCAGCGCCTCGACGGCCCGCGCCAGCCCCTCCACCGTCGGCGTCTCGAAGAGCGCCCGCAGCGGCATCTCCACCTTGAAGAGTTCGCGCACGCGACTGACGAGACGTGTGGCGAGCAAGGAGTGCCCGCCCAACTCGAAGAAGTTGTCGCCTACCGAGACGCGGCCCACGCCCAGCACCTCGCACCACACGCCGGCCAGCAATTCTTCGGTCGGCGTGCGGGGCGCGACGATGCGGTCAGCGCCGTCGCCCGCCAAACTCTCCGGGTCGGGCAGCGCCGCTCGGTCAACCTTGCCGTTAGGCGTCAGGGGCAGCCGCTCCAACGTCACAAAAGCCGAGGGCACCATGTGCTCGGGCAGTAGCTCCGACAGGTGAGAACGAAGCGCGGCCGTCGCCAACTCCCGCCCCGCCTCCGGCACGACGTAAGCAACAAGCCTCACGCCGCCAGCCCCATCGGCTCGCGCCCCCACGGCCGCCTCCCGCACGCCCGCGTGACGCCTGAGCGCCGCCTCCACCTCGCCGGGCTCGACCCTGTAGCCGCGCACCTTCACCTGCCCGTCCACCCGCCCCACGTACTCCAACTCCCCGCCCTCATCCCACCGGCACACGTCCCCCGTCCGGTACAGCCGCGAACCCGGCTCAGTCCCGAACGGGTCGGGCACGAACCGCTCCGCCGTTAGCGACGGCCGGTTGAGGTACCCGCGCGCCAACCCCTCGCCCCCGACGTACAACTCCCCGCAGACGCCCACCGCCGCCGGCTCGAAACCTTCGCCCAAGACGTAGGCCTGCACGTTCGCCAGCGGCCGCCCGAGGCCCGGACGCCCACGCCCCCGCACCCGGCAGGCCGCCGCGTCCACCGTCGCCTCCGTCGGCCCGTACAGGTTGTAAGCTTCGCAGCCGCCCTCCGCCCCCAGCCCCGCCCACAGCCCGCCGTCGACGGCCTCGCCGCCCACCAGCAGCACCGGCGGCAGCGCGCCCGCCCCCAGCA
>DATMVI010000018.1:0-3999 GCA_035563275.1 Pyrinomonadaceae bacterium | reverse complement strand
TACGCCTTCCTCGTCGAGGCCACCTTCCGCGCGCACCGCGCCGGCCTGCGCGTCGCGGAAGTCCCCATCACCTTCACCGACCGCCGCGAGGGCAAGTCGAAAATCTCCCGCAAGGTCATCTTCGAGTCCGTCCTCATGCCGTGGCGCCTGCGCCTCGCCGCCCGCCGCGCCGACGAGGCCCAGCTCAAAGAGGGGATGCGGGCGGAAGGGTGAGGGAGCAGACAGTAGCCAGTAGACAGTAGTCAGTAGTCAGTAGAAAGACCTTCGCCGGCGGACGTTGAAGCGGACAATTTCAACGCACGCCGGCGAATGCTTTTCTACTGACTACTGACTACTGTCTACTGGCTACTCCCTCACTCCCACACGCCGGGAATCTTCGCCGCGCACTTCGGGCAGAGGCCGTCGGGGCCGAGCCGCATGCGGAGGATGCGGAAGCCGTAGCGCTCGACGAGCAGCTCGTCGCAGTCGGGGCAGTAGGTGTTCTCCCAGCGGCCGACGCGGCCGGGCAAATTGCCCGCGTAGACGAAACGGAGCCCGGCCGCGCGCCCCAGCTCGCAGGCGCGGACGAGCTGCTCGGCCGTCGTGTCGGCGTTCTCCGTCATGCGGTAGTCCCGGTGGAAGGCCGTGACGTGCCACGGGATGTCGGGCGAGACGGAGGCGATGAAGTCGGCCGCGCGCTTCAACTCTTCCTCCGAGTCGTTGAAGCCCGGCACGACCAGCGTCACGACCTCCTCCCAGAAGCCGCGCTCGTGAACCATCCTGACCGTGTCGAGGATGTTGTCCACCACGCCGCCCAACTGCCTGTAGGCGCGGTCGCTCATCGTCTTCAGGTCGATCTTGTAGCAGTCGGTCACCGGCCGCAGGTAGTCCAGAACCTGCGGCGTCGCGTTCCCGTTCGAGATGAACGCCGTCCTCAGGCCCGCCGCCTTCGCCCCCCGGAAAACCTCCGCCGCCCACTCCGCCGTGATCAAAGGCTCGTTATAACTCGACCCCACCATCCGCGCCCCGCACTCCCGCGCCATCTCGACGAGCCGCCCGCTCGTCACCGCCTTCGGCCGCGCCCCCGCCGCGTCGTCGCGCAGCGCCTGCGAGGTCAGCCAGTTCTGGCAATAGGAGCAGTGCAGGTCGCAGCCGAGCATCCCGAAGGTGAGGGTGTCGGAGCCGGGGAGGGCGTGGAAGAAGGGCTTCTTCTCGGTCGGGTCGCAGGCGAGGGCGGCGACGTAGTTCGCGGGGACGAGGAGGCGGCCGCCCTCGTTGAAGCGCACCTTGCAGATGCCGCGCTTGCCCTCGCGGACGAGGCAGCGGTGGCCGCAGGCGTAGCAGCGCAGGGAGGCGTCGGCGAAGCGCTCGGTCAGCTCGCCGGCGGCCTCGGCCGTCATCCCGTCCAGAACCTCGGCTAGGCTGGCCGAGCGCGCGCTCAGGGGCATCGCTTTACTCCGATTGGCAGACCGAAGGGGGCTGTTGTACTGTCTCGGTTAGTCGCCTGCGGGGGAGTCGGGCGGCCCTTATTTTACTACCTCGGCGAAGGGTTTTCACAAGCCATGATCATCGAGCAAATCACGCTCACGCCGTTCCAGCAGCAGACGCGCGTGCTGGGTTGCGAGGAGACGGGGCGGGCCGTCTGCGTCGACCCCGGCGAGGAGACGGGCGAGATCGTCGCGGCGCTGGAGCGCAACGGGCTTGAGCTTCAGGCCATCGCGCTGACGCACGCGCACATGGATCACGTCGGCGGCGTGGCGGCCCTCGGGCGCGCGCGCCCCGGCGCCGAGATCATCCTCCACCGCGACGACCTGCCGCTCTACCGGGGCCTGCCCGAGCAGCCGGCGTGGCTCGGCATCCCGCGCGCGCAGTGGTCGCGCCTCGGCTTCGAGTACGAGCCGCCGCCCGAGGTCGGGCGACACTGGGAGGACGGCGAGACCTACCGCGTCGGCCGGCTCGAATTCCGCGTGCTCCACTGCCCCGGCCACACGCCGGGCCACGTCGTGCTCTTCGAGCCGAACGAGCGGAAGGTGTTCGTCGGCGACTGCCTGTTCGCGGGTTCTATCGGGAGGACGGACTTGCCGGGCGGTTCGACCGAGCAACTGCTCGACTCGCTGCGCCGCAAGATTCTGCCGCTCGGCGACGACGTGGTCGTCTACTCCGGCCACGGGCCTGAGACCACCATCGGCCGCGAGCGCCTCACCAACCCGTTCCTCACGGGCCGGTACTTTTAAAAGTAGTCTGAAGTCCCGAGTCGAAAGCCGGAGGCGAGTCCCTCCGCCTTGACCCCGGACTTCGGACTCCGGGCTGCTTTCAGGGCTTTTGGCCTTCGGCGGGCTTGTGGAGGCGCTCGTTCTTGAGCTTCTCCCACCTGTCGCGGGCCTCGCCCTGAAGGTCGCTGGGGAGCGTCTCGACGGGGATGCTGTTCTCGTCGCAGAACGTGCGCCAGAGGACGAAGCGCGCGTCGAACTGCCCCGTCTCGGGGTTGATCTGGTTGGTCAACTTCGGTTTCTCTTCCGCCACTGCTGCCTGCCCCTCGCTTTCGATGTCTTCGGCTGCTTCTCCGCGGGGCACAGTGTAGCAGAAGCGGGCGGGCCGTAAACAGCCGCCGCTCAGGCGATTCTCCGCACGTCGCCCCGCACGGCCTGCGGGACGGCGCCGCTCGGCGGCCGGACGAGCGGCTTGAGCGCGGGCAGTCTGACCCGGCGCTGTTGGAGGCCGAAGCCGGAGGCTTGCGGCTTGAGGCGGATGCCCTCGTCCTCCCCGGCGGGCCGCGCGCCGGAGGCGGCGGGCGCGAGCTTGAGGACGTAGAAGTCCTGCCGCGTCTCCTCGGAGAAGGAGGTGCCGGCCTGCGCGTAGGCGTCTCCGGCGAGCGGCACGGCGATGAGGTTGGCGGTCGCCAGCTCGGTCTCGGCAGACCACGGCGTGGGCCACGGACTCGGCCTTCGGCCCGCCGTAGGTGCGCTGCCAGACGGGCGCGCCCTCGCGGGTGAGCCTCACGACCCACACGTCCCACTCCTTGCCGAACGACTTGGTCTGCCCCGCGAGCACGAAGCCGCCGTCCCCGAGCGGCAACACGCGCGACAGCACGTCGTTGCCCGCGCCGCCGTACCTGACGCCCCACGCGGGCGCGGCCGGGGCGACCTGCCCCGCGTGCGCGTCCGGGCTGACGGGCAGGCACACCGGCAGCGTCGCGGCGAACAACAACAACAACGGCCGGACGGTTCGAGCGTTGAGCCTCATCTCACTCACCTCCCTCGCGCCGATAGTACCACCGGCGGCCGACGCCGGCGGGCGGCCTCGCGGTTGACAGGCGCGTGGTCGTCGGATGAGTGTCGCGCGCGGCCGCGCTCACCGCGAAAGCGCGGGGCGCTACTGATTACTTCACCGTCTACTTTTTTACGAGTCCGAGCCGAGCAGGTACATCTCGCCCTCGGCGGATTGGACGCCGCGCTCGTCTTCGAGGGTGACGGCGAAGGCGTTGAGGCCGGGGGCGTCGGGCGGGAGGCGGTCGCTAAGGCTGGCGCGGCCGCCGGCGTCGGTCTTGAAGACGCCGCCGGGGAGCGGGGGCCGGCCGCCGGCGATGAACCAGAGCTGGTAGGCTTTGCCCGCGGGCGCGGGCGGCAGGTCGTAGGCGAGCAGCAGGACGCGGCCCGTGGCCTGATCGTAAGCGACGCGCGCGCTGGCCCGCGGCGCGGTCTTCGTCCCCGCGAGGCTCATCACGCGCGCGCCCGGCGCGGTCAGGAACTCGTTGACCTCCCGCACGCGCGCGAGTTGACCACGCTCGCGCGCCAGCTCGCCCTCGGACGAGCCGAGGCGTTCGGTGAGGCGCGCGACCTCGGCGCTCAACCGGTGCGTGCGTCCCCACAAGGAGAGGCTGAGGGCCGCGAGCGCGGCGATGACGAGGGCGGCCGCGGCCGCGCCGAAGCCGAGCGACGGACGCGCGCCGAAGAGTTGCCACAGGCTGAGCCGGCGCAGCAGGCGGCGCGCCTCCTCGGCGACGTTGGTCGCGGCCGCGGG
>DATMVI010000017.1:0-2626 GCA_035563275.1 Pyrinomonadaceae bacterium | reverse complement strand
GCCGGCCGGCCCCGGCTCGGCCGCCGGCAGCTCGACCGTGAAGGTCGTCCCGCGCCCGCGCTCGCTCTCGACGGCGACGTGGCCGCGGTGGCGCTCGACGATGCCGTAGCTGACGAAGAGGCCGAGGCCCGTGCCGTAGTTGCCCTTCGTGGTGAAGAACGGCTCGAAGATGCGCGCGCGCACGTCCTCGGTCATCCCCGCGCCGGTGTCGGCGAAGAGCAGTCGGAGCGCGCGGCCGCGGCGGCGGCAGCGGATCGAGAGGCGGCCGCCGCCCGGCATCGCGTCGATGGCGTTGACGATGAGGTTGACGAAGACCTCGCGCAGCTCCGAGGCGTTGCCGCGCGCGTGGCAGCCGCACGCCGCGTCGAGGCTCACGTCGTAGCTCAGGCCGCGCGCGCGCGCGTCGTTCTCCCAGCGCGTGCGCGTGATCTCGACGGCGTCGCGCAGCAGCACGCCCACGTCCAAGAGCGCCGACTCCTCGCCGGCCCCCTGATGCGCGAAGCTGCGGATGCGGCGGACGGTGGCGGCCGCGTCCTCGGCGGCGGTCTGGATGATGTCGAGGCTGCGCGCGATCTCCGGGTCGCGGGCGGCGCGGCGCAAGAGCTGCGCGCGGCCGAGGATGGCCGCCAGCGCGTTGTTGAAGTCGTGGGCGACGCCCGAGGCGAGCTGGCCCAGCGCCCGCAGCTTGTCGGCCTGCGCGGCGCGCTCGCGCTCCTGCCGCTGCTCGGTCACGTCGCGCGTGATGGCGAGGACGCCGGTCGTGCGCCCGTCGATGACGAGCGGCGAGCTGTCGGTCGTCACGTAGCGCACCCCGCCGCCGCGCGTCGCGAGGCGCAGCTCGATGGTCTGCGGCTCGCCGGCGAGGGCGCGGCGAAAGTTTTCGAACACCGCCTCGCGGTCGCCCTCGTCGACGAGTTCGAGGAAGTGGCGGCCGATCAACTCCTCCTTGCGGTAGCCGTTCATCTCGGCCCCGGCCGTGTTGATCCACATCATGCGGCCTTCGGTGTCCACGGCCGAGATGTTTTCGCGGGCGCTCTCGAGCACGTGCTCCAAGAGCACCTGCCGCTCGCGCGCCAGCATCTCGGCGCGGCGCAGCTCCGTCAGGTCGCGCACCGTGCAGACCGTGCCCGTCTGCGCGGCCCCCTCGAAGATCGGCTCGGCCGTGACGAGCAGCGGGCGGCTCAGGCCCTCGGGCGTGAATTCGAGCGTGACGGCGCGCCCCTCGGCCGTGGCCCGCTCGACGACGCAGCCGCTGCCGCCGGCCGCGCGCAGGATGTCGCAGCAGCGCCGGCCGAGAAGCTCCTGCGGCTCGGTCGCCTCCAGCCCCGCGCCCGCGCGGTTGACCCTCAGCAGCCGCCGGTCGTTGTCGAAGATGAAGATGCCGTCGGACATGGCGTCGAAGGTGACCTCCCACGTCCGCTTGGCGCGCTCGACCATCTCGAACAGCTCGGCCTGCGCGACGGCCGTGGCGAGCTGCGCGGCGACCGACTCGACGAGCGCCACCTCGTCGCGCGTCCAGTGGCGCACGCGGCCGGTCTGGTGGATGCAGAGCGCGCCGCGGAACTGCCCCTGCACGACGAGCGGGCAGACGATCTTCGAGCGGGCGCCGTTGGCGCGCGCCAGCTCGCGCAGGTGCGCGTTCAGCTCGTCCGACCCGGTGTCGTGCGCGTCGGCGTCGTCGATGACGATCGTGCGCTGCGCCTCGACGAGGTGGCGGCCGACCGGCTCGCCGTAGGAGATGTTGAGCGAGCGCAGGCTGGGGCAGCCCTCTTCGAGGTACTCGAAGGCGACGGGCGACATGCTGGGCCGCTCCGCGTCGTAGGGCCTGATGTAGACGCGCGAGGCCCCGAGCGCCTGACCCAGCTCGTGGGTGGCGGCCCGCAGCACCTCGGAGAGGCTCAGCGAGGCGCGGATGGCGTGGCCGAGGCGGTTGACCAGAGCCTCGCGGGCCGAGGTCGCCTCGGCCCGCTGGTAGAGTTCGGCCTGCCGGATGGCGATGCCGGTCTGGTCGGCGACGGCGCGCGCGAGGGCCATGTCGGAGTCGCGCCAGCGCCGCGTCTCGCGCACGGACGAGAGCGCGAAGCCGGCCGTCACCTCGTCGCCGACGCGGATGCCGACGTACATGATCGAGCGCGTGCCGAGCCGCTTCAGGATGTGCTCGTAGATGTGGCGGATGGCGGGGTCGTGCTCCACGTCCTCGAAGGCGAGGACGCCGTGCTCGCGAATCTTGTCGGTCAGCCCGGCGACGAGCGGCAGGCGGTACTCGCGCCCGGCCGGGCGCACGCCCTCGGCCGTGTACTCGGCGGCGTTGCGCGCCACGCCCGCCCCCTTGTCGAGCATGAAGAGGACGCAGCGGTCGACGTTGAGGTGGTGGCCCAGCTCGTTGACGGCCGTGAGGAAGACTTCCTCGGCGTCGAGCGACTGGCGGACGGCGCGCGTGATGCGGTTGACGAGCGCCTCGCGCTCGGCCTGCGCGGCGAGCCGCTCGGCGTCGCGCTGGCGGGCGACGAGCTGCGCGGTCTGGCGCGCGAAGGCGACGGCCGGGAGCACGCTGCGCCGGTCGGGCGCATGGCCTGAGCGTGGGTCGTCGAGCGCAATCAGCCCGATGAACTCGCCGTCGTGCGCG
>DATMVI010000016.1:0-4765 GCA_035563275.1 Pyrinomonadaceae bacterium | reverse complement strand
CTCGAACAGATCGCGCAGGGGGCAGACCTCCAGACCTCGGAGGGCGCGGCCACGGCCGTGCGCGAGTCGGCCCGCCTGATGATCCGCTCCCGCCTCCACGAGAAGTTCCGCCAGAGCGAGCAGGGCGCGTCGCTCGTCGAGAAGATGAGCGAGTTCGTCGCCTCCGACCCGCTCCTCAACTCCAAGCTGCTGGGCATCCTCCAGCGCCTCAAGACGACCCCGAGTTAAACAGGGATGTCGAGCGGCGGCGAGAAAACCGAGAAGCCGACCGAGAAACGCCTGCGCGACGCGCGGCGCAAGGGTCAGGTCGCGAAGAGCCACGACCTCTCGTCGGCCGTCCTCCTGCTCGCGGCCGTCGCCGTGTTGTGGGCGGCGAGCGGCCACATGGGCGAGTGGCTCGCGCGCGCGATGACCGAGCAGCTGGAGTTCGCCGCCTCCTTCAGGGGCGAGCTGAACGAAGAGGTCGCCCTCGGCGCGCTCGGCGCGGGCGTGAAGGCGATGCTGCTGGCGCTGGCGCCGCTCTTCGGCCTGCTCGTCGTCGCGGCCGTCCTCGTCAACTACTTTCAGGTCGGCTCCGTCTTCAGCTTCGAGCCGCTCAAGCCGAAGGCCGAGAAGCTGAACCCGGCCGAGGGCTTCAAGCAGAAATTCCTCAAGGGCCGCCCCTACATCGAACTCGCCAAGACCGTCCTCAAGCTCGTCGTCGCCTGCCTCGTCGTCGGGGCCGTGCTGTGGGGCGCGCGCGCCGACATCGTGCGCCTGACGCGCCAGCCCCCGGACGTGGCCGCCGCCTACACGGCCGCGCTCATCTTCGAGATCGGCGTCAAGATCGGGCTGGTCTTCCTCGCCCTCGGCGCGGCCGACTACTTCCTCCAGCGCTTCCTGCACCGCAAGGAGCTGATGATGACCAAGCACGAGGTCAGGGAGGAGTACAAGGAGACCGAGGGCAACCCCCTGCACAAGAGTCTGCGCCGGCAGCTCCACCGCGAGATTCTGATGCAGAGCATCATGGCCGCCGTGAAGCGCGCCAGCGTCGTCGTCGTCAACCCGACGCACGTCGCCGTCGCCCTGCGCTACGAGCGCGGCGAGACGGACGCGCCGGTCGTCGTGGCGAAGGGCGCCGAGCTTCTGGCCGCGAAGATTCGCGAGCTGGCGACCGACGCGGGCGTGCCCATCACGCGCGACGTGCCGCTCGCCCGGGCGCTCTACGAGCTGGAGGTGGACGACGAGGTTCCCGAAGAGTTGTACGAGGCCGTGGCCGTCGTGCTCCGCTGGGTCTACGAGCTGGCGCGCGAGCGCGGGGAGGTGACGCATGCCTGAGGTCGGGAACGTCGGGCCGAACGCGGTGCCGCCGCAGGGCGCGACGCCGGCCGGCACCGAGGTGACGCCGGTCAACCAGCCGGCCGCCCGCGCCGAGAACCTGCCCGCGCCCGTGGGCCAGCCGGGGCCGCTCGGCCAGCCGACGGGGCTGCCCGCGCCGCTCGCGCCCGGGCAACAAGTGCTGCCCGACGTGCTCGCGGGCCGCGACCCTTCGCAACTCGCCGCCGCCGAGCAACTGCGCGCGCGCGGCGGGGCCTCGGCCGTCGAGGAGCTTCTCGGGCTCAACCGCCTGCCCACGAGCATGGGCGCGCTCGCCGCGCCGCCCGGCAACAACGAGGCCCTGCGCCACATGACGCCGACCATGCGCCGCACCGTCATGCGCAACCTGCTCGACAAGCAGCGCGGCCGGATGCGACACCTCGCGCACCTCCTGCGGCGGGGCGGGCGCGACGGCGAGGAGGGCGCGGGGGGCGAAGGCGGCGACGGGCGCGGCAGCTTCGCCGAAGAGCTTTTCGCCGGCGCGCTCGCGCTCGACGAGGAGCAGATCGAGCGCGCCCGCCTCGAACTCGGCCACTCCGCCCGCATGCTCGACCTGCTCGAAGAACTCCTCGCCATGCAGGATTACGCCATCAGCCAGATGGGCACGTTCTCGCAAGGCTGAAAAGGGAAGCAGACAGTAGATAGTAGACAGTAGACAGTAGACAGTAGTCAGTAGAAAAAACCTTCGCCGGCGGAAGTTGAAGCAAACAACCTCAACGTCCGCCGGCGAATGCATTTCTACTGACTACTGACTACTGTCTACTGTCTACTGCTTTTGTCCGCCGCCTCCTTGAGCGCCACGAGCAGCGCGCGGGCGCGGAGCGTCGAGGGGCGCTTGGCTTCGGGGTCGAGCCGGAGGGCTTGGGTGAGGTCTGTGACGGCCTCGGCGACGCGGCCGCGCGTGAGGTGGGCTTCGCCGCGGCCGGAGAGCGCGTCCACGTTGGCGACGTTGAGCCGGAGCGCGGCGGTGAACTCTTTGACGGCCTCTTCGGCCTCACCCAGCCGGAGGTGCGCGGCGGCGAGGTGGCAGCGGAAGACGCTGTCGAAGGGGTCTGCGGCCGCGAGGCCGCGGTAGACGGCGCGCGCGTCTTCGAGGCGGCCGCCGTTCAGGAGTTGATAGCCGACGCGCGCGATGGCGTAAAGCTCCTCGCGCCCGAGGCCGGCGAACTCGGCGAGCGTCGCCTCGCCGCGGACGAGGCGCGCGGCCAGCGCGGGCGGCGCGCCCCGGCGGGTTCGTTTCGTCGTTGGCTGCGCGTTCATCGCGGGACACCTTTCGCGGGCGAATCAGGCCGTCAGGCGCTGGTTGAAGCGGCCGGCCGAGAGCTGCTCGCTGAGGCTGAAGACGCGGGCGAGCACGTCGAAGAGCTGCGCGAAGGCGCGGAACGCCTCGGCCATCGTCTCCATGTGGCGGCGGCGGTCGTAGTCGCGGCCCGTCTGGCGGCGGTCGCCCTCGTTGCCGAGGCCCTGACTGGAGTTGGCGTCGTAGTAAGGGTTCGTGCCGGCGCGGTTGACCTGCCACGGCGAGTTCTGCCACTGGTTGAAGAAGTCTTTGAAGAGCGACGAGAGCCACTCGCCGGCTTCGTTAAGCGGCACGGGGTCGGAGCCGCGCGGGTGCAACTGGCCGCCCAACTCGAACTCCTCGCCGCCGTTCTTACTGCCGACGATCTCCCTGCCGGTGAAAGACCAGTCGTCCGACTCGCGGCCCATCACGAAGACATCGCCGTCGAAGCTGTTGGCGCGCTGGTAGCCGTCCTGCGTGACGGTGCCGATCTGGCCCTTGCCCTTGTCGATGTCCTTGACCTCGACGCGGTCGTTGCCGCTGATGATTTCGAGCGAGCCGGTGACGGTCATGCCGTCGGCCCCGCCCGGCACGGTCGTGACGTTGATGCGGGTGCCGTCGCCGAGGACGAAAGTCGAGTTGCGTTTGAAGTCCCAGTCGGAGGCGCCGTCGCGGTCGCCCTCGTCGACGTGCGGGTCGCCCCAGATGCGCGTGGTCTTCCCGTCCGGCCCCGTGATCTGCCACTCGTACTGGCCGAGCATCTCGACACGATAGCCGCCGGCCGTGGTGACGGTGTCGCCCTCGACCTGTAGGCTGCCCTCGGGGTGCGTGGAGTCTTCGGGGCAGGGCGGGGAGACGGGCGCGCAGGTACATTGCGGCGTGCCGGAGCCTTGCCCCGTGCCGCCGGCGAGCCTCGAAAGCTCGGCGGCGAGGTCTCCGGCCGCGCCGAAGAAGCGGCTGGCCGCCTCCAGCAGCGCCGACACGTCCGGGCTGATGCCGCCGAACGCGAACGGGCTGAAGCCGCGGCCGACAAGGTCGAACTGATTAAACCCCGGTATGCAAGACATCGCTCGTCCCCTCCTTCAAGTTTCTACCCCAATTATCGGCGCGCCCCGGCGAAAGTTTCCTCGGAGAAAGCAGTAGCCAGTAGTCAGTAGTCAGTAGCCAGTAGAAAGACCTTCGCCGGCGGACGTTGAAGCAAACAACCTCAACCCTCTGCCGGCGTTCTTCTACTGACTACTGACTACTGGCTACTGACTACTGTCTACTGGCTACTCTCTTTGATGACTCCCTTTTCGCGGAGGAGGTCGCGGAGGCGGGCGATGGCGCGGGCGTGGAGGCGGGAAATCCACGACTTGGTGATGCCCATGCGGGCGGCCAACTCGGTCATCGAGGAGTGTTTGAAGTAGAGCGCGTCGATAAGCCGGCGCTCGTCCTCGGAGAGTTCGCGCAGCACGCCGAGGACGATGCCGATCAGCTCGCGCTCCTCGATGTCCTCCATCGAGAGGGCGTGCGGGTCGGCGACCTCGGGCACGGCGTCGCTGCCGAGCGAGATGAGGTAGACGGGGATGAGGGCGTCGATCAAAGACTGCGCGGCCGTGATCTCGTCGTCCACGGAGGCCGAGGCCGCGGCGGGCGCGGTCTGCTCGTCGTCGGCCGCCGCCTGTAGGTAGTCGTTGGCGTGCGAGACCCAGCGCACGCGGACGCTCGCGGAGCGCGAGTAGTAGCCCATCTCGCGCAGGCCGTCGTGGATCGCGCCCTTGATGCGGTAGTGGGCGAAGGTCGGGAAGGCGACGCCGCGCCGCGGGTCGTAACGCTCGGCGGCCTCGACCAGCCCGATCTCGGCGTAGGCGATGAGGTCGTTGAGTTCGACGGCGAGGGGCAGACTCTGCATGGCCTTGATGGCGAGGGCGCGCGCGTAGGAGCGGTGCTGCTCGATGAGCGCGTCGCGCTCCGGGGCGACGGCCGCCGGCTGTGGGGTTGATTCTCGCGCCATCGTCGGGGACGCCTCGGCCCGCGGCTTCCGCACCGCGCGCTCCACTCTCCGGCTCGCAAGGGATTCAGGGGGCTTGGCGCGGATTATAACCCATCCGGCCGGGAGAAAAATTAGATTTTTAAAGAAGTAGACGG
>DATMVI010000015.1:0-4299 GCA_035563275.1 Pyrinomonadaceae bacterium | reverse complement strand
AGGGAGCGCCGCCAGCGGAAGGCGGGCTCTCGGCGGAACGAGTCGTCGAGCACGAGCCGGTCGCCGCGCAGGACGAAGTAGGGAATCTCGTTCGTGCCTTTGAGCGCGCGCGTGTTGTCGGTCAGGTCGTTGTTGGTCGTGACGGCGAGCAGCACCACGTCGGGCGCGTAAGGCCAGACCCTTTCGCGCAGCGTGAACAACTCCTGCGCCGTGCCGTAGCCGGAGACGCCGAAGTTGACGAACTCGACCTCGCGCCCCGCGAGCGCGCCGCACGAGGAGCGCAGCCGACTCTCGGCCACCGACCAGAAGGCCGCCTCCTGCGCGACCTGTAGCGCCTCGGCGTAGGAGTCGCCGAGGAGCGCGACGCGGACGACGCCCGGCCGCTTCTGCTTCGCGTGCTCGCGGTCGCGCAGGCCGTCGCCGTTGACGCGCACGTAAGCCTCGCCCTCCTTGCGATACCAGCCCTCGACGCCGGGCGCGAGCGCCCACCCGCGCGACTCGTCCGGCTCGTAGAAGAGCGGGTAGGTGTAGCCGGCGGCGCGCAGGAAGACCTCGAAGATCAGCAGCCCCGCCGCCACGCCCAACGCCACCACCAGCAGCTTCGCCGCCAGCCCCGGCCGCCCGTCCCGAATGTTGCTCGTAGGCATGGGAAGCAGTAGACAGTAGACGGTAGTCAGTAGTCAGTAGTCAGTAGAAAGACCTTCAGCCGCGAATCGTCCGGGCGTGGGCGTCAGCAACAACCACGCGGAGCGCTACTGGCTACTGACTACTGTCTACTGACTACTTGTTATAATTCCCGCCGCCGCCGCGCGCAACCGCGTTGCCGTGGCGGCTCAACGTATGCGTCACGCGGAAGAAGATTTGTTGGCGGGCGGCGCGCTTGAGGTGGGGTTGGGCGCGGACGAGTTGGTCGGGGCGCTGCTGCGTCTGGAGCCGGCGCGGTCTCTTCACCTGCTCGACAGCGGGGGCACGCGCGGGGAGGAGTCGCGCCTGCTGGTCGCGGGCTTCGACCCGCGCGAGGTCGTCGAGTCTTACGGCGGCGAGTTGCGCGTGCGTGAGCGCGGGCGGGCGGGCCTCGCCGTCGGCCGCGGCTCGGTGCTGTCGCTGCTCGACGCGCGGCTCGCGGAGCCGGGCGGCGGGCCGGCTCAGCCTCGCGGGCTTGACGACGCGCCGGCCGGGTTGTTCGCGGGCGGGGCCTGCGTGGTGACGCTCTCTTACGAATTGGCGCGGCAGTTCGCGCGGCTGCGCACGCCGGCCCCGCCTTCTTCGGCGCGCGAGCCGGAGGCCGTGCTCGCCTTCTTCGACGCGCTCGTCGTCCACGACTACGCGCGCGGCCGCACCTTCGTCGTCGGCCGCTCGTCGCGCCGGCTCGCCGCGACGAAGGACGCGCTGCTGGGCGCGGCCGACGACGCGCGGCGCGACGACGCGGAGCGCGGCCCGTTCTCTTCGTCGAATCAGACCGTCGAAAACTCTTTCGGACTCCCGCCCGGCGTCCGCTCGAACTTCACGCGCGCGGAGTACGAGCGGGCGGTCGAGCGCATCCGCGGCCACATCTACGCGGGCGACATCTATCAGGCCAACCTGACGCAGCAACTCTCCTGCCGGCCCGCCGACGGCGTCACGCCCGAGCGCGTCTTCCTGCGGCTGCGGCGCGAGCACCCGGCCGCCTTCGCCGCCTTCATCCGGCGCGGGTCGGGCGCGGTCGTCAGCGCCTCGCCCGAGAGGTTTTTGCGCGTGCGCCACGCGGGGGCGGGCGGGCGCGTCGTCGAGGCGTGGCCGATCAAGGGGACGCGGCCGCGCGGGCGCGACGCGGCGGAGGACGCGCGGCTGCGGGCCGAGTTGCTGGCGAGCGACAAAGACCGCGCCGAGAACGTGATGATCGTTGACCTGATGCGCAACGACCTCGGCCGCGTCTGCCGCTACGGCTCGGTCGAGGTGACGGAGTTGTGCGCGCTGCAAGAGCACCCGACGCTCTTCCACCTCGTCTCGAAGGTGCGCGGCCGCATGTCTGAAGGCGTGACGGCGGGCGGGCTGCTGCGCGCGGCCTTCCCCTGCGGCTCGATCACGGGCGCGCCCAAGCTGCGCGCGATGGAAATCCTCGACGAGGTCGAGCCGGCGGCGCGCGGCGTCTCGATGGGTTCGGTCGGCTACTTCACGCCCGGCGGCGCGGCCGACCTGAGCGTCGCCATCCGCACCCTCACCTTCGACGCCGCGGGCGCGGCCCGCTTCCACGTCGGCGGCGGCATCGTCGCCGACAGCGACCCCGCCGCCGAGTACGAAGAATCCCTCGTTAAAGCCCGCGCCCTCCTGCGGGCGATAAAAGGCGTGAGCCGTGAATCGTGAATCGAAAAGGAAGGCTTCGGTTATCAGTCGTCGGCCGTCGGTGAAGACAAAAACTGATGACTGACGGCTGAGCGCTCGTCTTCGCGATTTACGATTCAAGTCTTTTCCCGGTATCCTTCCGCAGCCCATGCATAAGCACGTCGTCGTCAACCAGCGTCTGATGGAAGCGTCGAGGGCGCGGCTGCCCGCGGCCGGCGGCGTGGCGGCGCACGGGCGCGGCGTGTTCACGACGCTGGCCGTCTACGGCGGGCGGCCCTTCCTCTGGGACGAGCACTGGACGCGGCTGCTCAACCACGCGCGGCGCGCGGGCGTCGCGTGCCCTTTCGAGGAGGCCGAGGCGGCCGACTCGCTGCGGCGTCTGATCGAGGCCAACGGGGTCGAGCGCGGGCGCGCGCGCCTGACGCTTCTGGCGCGCGGCGCGGGCGGCCCGTGGGGCGGCGCGGGCGAAGGCTCCGACCTCCTCATCTGGACGGGCGACGCGCCCGAGCGCGACGAGGAGACGCTGGCGCTCACCGTCTCGCCCTTCCGCGTCAACACCTGCTCGCCGCTCGCGGGGCTCAAGACGGTGAACTACCTTGAGCACGTGCTGGCTCTTGAGGAGGCGCGCTCGCGCGACTTCCACGAGGCGGTGGTGATGAACGAGCGGGGCGAGGTCACGTCGGCCACGACGGCGAACCTCTTCTGGGTCAGGCACGGCACGGCGCATACGCCCGCGCTCGCCACGGGCGCGCTCGCGGGGACGACGCGCGGGCGCGTCATCGAGCTGGCCGAGGAGTTGGCCGTGCCCGTCGTCGAGGGCGTCCACCACCTGCACGACCTCGCCGACGCCGAAGAAATCTTCCTCACCTCGGCCGGCCTCGGCGTCGCGCTGGTCACGGCCTTCGACTTCCACCGCTACACCGTCCACGTCGGCAGCCCCGCCCTGCGCCTGCGCGAAGCGCTGCGCCAGCTCACGCTCGAAAACAAGCGGTGAAGTAGTCGCCGGCCGTCAGTTGTCGGGAAAGACGAGGGACTGTGATTGAATGGCCGGCGACCGGCATCGGTCGGGCCAAACACCCCCGCGGGGGGTGGCGCGCGCCGGGCGAATCGTCCATAATACGCCCCTTTTGAGACCTCTTCGGAGCGACCTTCCTCTGTTGACGAAAGACGAAAGCGAGGCGGCACGGGCGGGCGGGCGCGGCTTCTTCAGCCGGCGTCGCGCCGAGTTGCTGTGCGCGCTGCTGCTCATGCTCGCGGCCGCGACGATGCTCACGGTCGTCCGCCGCAAGAGCCTGACGGTGGACGAGCTGGTGCTGATCCCGGCCGGCTACTACCACGTGACCGAGGCCGACTTCCGCCCCGTCAACGAGCACCCGCCCTTCGCCAAGACCGTCGCCGCGCTGCCGCTCCTCTTCACCGGCGCGGAGGCCCCGCCCGTCGAGCCCCCGCCCGACTCCGACTACTCTTACTTCCTCGGCCTCTTCGAACAGTTCTGGCGGGACAACGACGCGCGCCATGAGACCATCGCCTTCTGGGCGCGCGTCCCGGCCGTGCTGACGACCGTGCTCCTCGGCGCGCTGCTCTTCGTCTACGCGCGGCGCTACTTCGGCGAGCGGGCCGCCCTCTTCGCCGTCGCCCTCTTCAGCCTCGAGCCGACCGTGCTCGCGCACGGCCGCGTCGTGCAGACGGACGTGCCCTCGGCGCTCGCCTTCGTCGTCTTCGCCTTCACCTTCTACGAGTACCTGAAGGGGCCGACGCTGCGGCGCGCGGCCCTCGTCGGGCTCGCCGCGGGCTTCGCGGCCGTGACGAAGTTCTCGATGATCGCGCTCGCGCCGGTGCTCTGCGTCGCCTTCGCGGCGCTCTTCCTGTGGGGGCCGCGCCGCGGCCTCGCGCGCCGCGCCGTCTGCGCGCAGGCGCTCGCCGCGGCCGCGGGCGCGGTGCTGCTCGTCCACGCCGCCTACTTCTTCCAACAGCGCG
>DATMVI010000014.1:0-5949 GCA_035563275.1 Pyrinomonadaceae bacterium | reverse complement strand
CCTCGCCCGCGGCCGAAGCCTCCCCGGCCGCGCCCGACGGCGACGCCGCCCCGACGCCGGCCGCCCCGCGCCCGACCCCGATTCTGACCGAGGCCCGCGCGCTCGGCGAGATGCCCGCCATCCCCCTCTACTTCGCCTCCTCCTACGCGCTCGTCAAGCCCTACGTCAGAGGATTCGAGTCCAACCTGTTGGACGCCCCCTCGCTCAAACACGTCTACATCGACACGGGCTGGCGTGACCCGCGCCGCAAGCCCTCGGCCGCCCTGCCGGCCTTCCTGCGGTAGATGTAAAAAAAGTGTTGCGCGAGCAACGGGCCGCGCGCCGCCGGGCATCGTGTCTAGGAGTGAAGGCCCCGCCCCGCACGCCCTTGATTGGCGCGCGCGCGCGTGATAAGTTCAGGGCCGCCAATTCATTCGCCAGTTTAAGACTTTATCCCCAAGTCCCCCCGCCCGCCGGGGCCTCCCGAGGCCCGCGGCGTGAAGCGTCTCTCCCGTGGTCAAACGACGGAGACCGGCCCGCCGGGCGGCCGGGGAGGGTTTGGAGCAGTTATGCCGAGTCCGAAAGCTTTACGCGCGTTCTCGCTGATTCTTACCGCGGCGCTCGTCGCCGCCTCCTGCACGACGCAGGCCAGCCGGGGCGAGTTCTTCGGCAAGATCGAGCCGCCCGCCGGGCAGGTGCTGCGCTACATCTCCGGCTCCGAGCCCGAGTCGCTCGACCCGCAGATGAGTTCCGGCCAGCCCGAGGCCCGCGTCCACATGGCGCTCTACGAGGGCTTGGTCGAGTACCACCCGCAGACGATGAAGGAGATTCCGGCCGTCGCCGAGCGCTGGGTCGTGGACGAAGACAACATGGAGTTCGTCTTCTTCCTGCGCCGCGACGCCCGCTTCTCGAACGGCGACCCGATCACGGCCCACGACTTCGCCTACACCTTCCGCCGCGGCCTCAAACCCGAGCTCGCCTCGCGCAGCGCCTACATGGCCTACGACATCAAGTACGCGCAGGCTTTCAACGAGGGCGGCTCCTTCGTCCGCGACCCGCAGACCGGCCGCTTCGTGACGGCCGAGGAGGCCGCGCCCGCGGGCGGCGCGACCGTCGAGACGGCGGGCGGCGCGCTCACCCCCGCGCGCGACCCCGAGGCGCTGCACCGCGAGGAGCTGAGCCGGAAGGGCGAGGACGCCGCGCCCGACACCGAGTTCCACAAGTTCATCCACGCGCCGGCGCGCCTCGTCGTCCCCGGCGACGCGGAGGCGCGCGAGCAGGCGGCGAAGTCCAACCCGCGCCTGCGCCCGCTCCTCGCCGGCAAGGAGTTCGTCCCCGTCAGGGCCGAGGACATCGGCGTCGAGGCCGTCGACGACTACACCGTCCGCATCACGCTCGCGCAGCCCGCGCCCTTCTTCGTCGGGATGCTCGCGCACCAGTTCTTCCGCGTCGTGCCGCGCCGCGCCATCGAGCGCCACGGCGTCCACTGGACGCGCCCCGAGAACATCGTGTGCAGCGGCCCCTTCAAGCTCGTCGCCCACCGGCCCTACAACGAGGTCGTCGTCGAGCGCAACCCGATGTACTGGGACGTTAAGACCGTCAAGCTCGACCGCATCGTCTTCTACCCGCTCGAAGAGCAGACCACGATGCTCAACCTCTACAAGGCGGGCGACGTGGACGCCACCTACAACCACACCGTCCCGGCCGGGTGGCTCAAGAGCGGCGTGCGCCGCGTCAAGGACTACATGGACGCGCCCGAGTGCGCCATCGACTACTACATGCTCAACGTGACGAAGCCGCCGATGGACGACGTGCGCGTGCGCAAGGCGCTCAGCTACGCCATCGACCGCGAGGCGCTGGCCGACTACCGCGTCGTCGTCAAGCCGCTCTACGGCTTCACGCCCGAGGGCATCTTCCCCGGCTACCCGCGCCCGGCCGGCACCGAGTTCAACGTCGAGCGCGCCAGACAGTTGCTCGCCGAGGCCGGCTTCCGCGGGGCCGACGGCAGGTACGACCCGTCGAAGTTCCCCGTCCGCGACGTGGAGATCACCTACAACACCACGGAGTCGAACCGGCAGGTCGCCGAGTTCATTCAGGCGCAGTGGAAGCAGAACCTCGGCATCACCGTCCCGCTCAACAACATGGAGTGGAAGACGTTCCTCAAGGCGCGCTCGAACCTCGAATACAAGGGCGCGGCCCGCGCCGGCTGGATCGGCGACTACATGGACCCGTACACCTTCCTCTCGCTCTTCCTGACGAAGGAGGGGGGCGACAACGGCACGGGCTGGTACGACACGAAGTACGTGAAGATGATCAAGGACGCCAACCGCGAGCCCGACCCGGCCCGCCGCTTCGAGCTGCTGGCGAAGGCCGAGGCCTACCTGCTCGACGCCGCGCCCGTCATCCCGCTCGTCACCAACGCCACGAACTGGATGAAGAAGCCTTACGTCAAGGGCATGTACCCGAACCCCGGCACGATGCACGCGTGGAAGTTCGTCTACATCGAGCGCGATCAGGCCGAGTGGGACAGGGGCGTGCCCGACATGAAGTCAGACCAACTCGCCCTGAAGGAGTGAGCGCACGATGTTTCGCTTCATCCTCCGCCGGCTCATCGTCACCGTCCCGATGGTGCTCATCGTCGTCACTCTGACGTGGGGGCTGATCCGCCTCGCGCCGGGCAACTTCTACTCGGGCGAGAAGAAGCTGCCGCCGGCCATCGAGAAGAACATCCGCGAGAAGTACGGGCTCGACAGGCCGTGGTACGTGCAGTACGGGCGGATGATGTCGAACATCGTCCGGCTCGACTTCGGCAACTCGCTCAAGTACGAGACCGAGTCCGTCAACGACATCCTCCGGCGCACGCTCCCGGTCTCGGCCGCCATCGGGGTGTGCGCCTACCTGCTCGCGCTCGCCGTCGGCGTCACGATGGGGACGCTGGCGGCGCTCAGGCAGAACTCGAAGCTCGACTACGCCTCGATGGCGCTGGCGATGCTCGGCATCTCGGTGCCGAACTTCGTGCTCGGCCCCATCCTCGTGCTCGTCTTCGCGCTCTCGCTCTACTGGCTGCCGCCGGCGCGCTGGGGCGGCTTCCCCAGCTGGAACATCGTCCTGCCGGTCTTGACGCTCTCGGCCGTCTACATGGCCTACATCGCGCGCCTGACCCGCTCGGGCATGCTCGAAGTCCTGCGCTCGGACTACATCCGCACGGCGCGCGCCAAGGGGCTGAGCGAGCGCGACGTGGTCATCCGCCACGCCCTGCGCGGGGGGCTGCTGCCGGTCGTCTCGTTCACGGGGCCGGCGCTCGCGCTCCTCGTCGCCGGCACGGTCGTCACCGAGCGCATCTTCGCCATGCCGGGCCTCGGCAACTATTTCATCAACGCGAACCTGAACCGCGACGAGCCGCTGATCATCGGCATCGTCGCCTTCATCTCGGTCATGATCCTGCTCTTCAACCTGCTGGTTGACATCGCCTACGCGTTCCTCGACCCGCGCATACGCTACTAGAAGGCCATGAAGGACGAACGTAACCCGCAAGTGCCGACCGAGGAAGGACGCTCGCAGCCGCCGCTGGCCGACGGGGCGCCCGCGCTCACGACGCGCGGCACGCCGCCGGGGCCGCCCATCCGCCGCCGCGAGGGCGACGAGATACACCCGTTCCCCGAGACGGCCGTCGGCGAGGGCGACGTGCGCCCGGTCGGCCGCGGGCGGGGCGACGCGGCGGCCTTCTGGGCGCTGCTCGTCGCCGAGGTCGGGTTCATCCTCGGCGTCTTCTACGGGCACCACCTGCTCGGCGCTCTGGCCGCGCCGCTGCAAGGGCGGGGCAACTTCTGGAACGGCCTCGTCGCCGCGGCGCTCTTCCTCCTCCTCTATTTTTTCGCCGTCCCGCGGCTCAGGCGCCGGCCCGCGCCGGGGGAGGCCGGGGCGGCCGAGGGGACTTCGTTGTGGAGGGACGCGTGGCGGCGGCTGCAAAAGAATAAGCTGGCGGTCTTCGGCCTGATCGTCGTTAACCTGACCATCGTCGCGGCCGTCGCGGGCCCGTCCATCATCCAGCGCTACACGGGCTACACCTACGACTACATCCCGCCCGAGTCGGAGCTGATACGCTCGTTCCCGCCCCTCACCGCGCCCGGCGGCTCGTTCTCGTGGACGCACCCGATGGGCACGGACAGCGAGGGCCGCGACATCCTCGCCCGCGTGCTCCTCGGCGGGCGCATCTCGCTGATGGTCGGCGTCATCTCGACCTTCGTCTCGCTCATCATCGGCATCACCTACGGGGCGACGGCCGGCTACCTCGGCGGCAAGGTGGACGACGTGATGATGCGGGTCGTGGACGTGCTCTACGCCATCCCCTACATGATGATCGTCATCGTGCTGCTGGCCTTCTTCGGCGGGCAGTCGCCGCTCGGCCAGCTCTTCCTGCTGTTCGCGGCGCTCGGCGCCGTCTCGTGGCTGACGATGGCGCGCATCGTGCGCGGGCAGGTGATGTCGCTGAAGAATCAGGAGTTCGTTTTGGCGGCGCGCGCCACCGGCGTCTCGACGCCGAAGATCATCTTCCGCCACTTGGTGCCGAACGCGCTCGGCCCCGTCATCGTCTACGCGACTTTGACCATCCCCTCGGTGATGTTGCAGGAGGCGTTCCTGTCCTTCCTCGGCTTGGGCGTGCAGGCGCCGCTCGCCAGCTGGGGGAGCCTCGCCTCCCAGGGCATCCAGAACATCGCGGTCTTCCCGTGGCAGCTCATCTTCCCCGGCGTCACGATGGCGCTCACGCTCTTCTCGCTGAACTTCCTCGGCGACGGGCTGCGCGACGCGCTCGACCCGCAAATGAGAAAGTTTTAAGTTTCGGGTTTAGAGTTCCGAGTTAAAAACGTTCGCCTCTCGGAACACGAACTCGACGGCGTAAGGCGGCATGCGAACTCGAAACTCGAAGCCCAAAACTCGAAACTCATGAGTGAAGACGGCACCCTGCTCTCAGTCCGCGACCTGCGGACGTACTTCCAGACCGAGGACGGCACGGTGAAGGCCGTCGACGGCATCAGCTTCGACCTGCGGCGGGGCGAGACGCTCGGCATCGTCGGCGAGTCGGGGTCGGGCAAGTCCGTGACGAACCTCTCCATCCTCCGGCTCATCCCCGACCCGCCGGGCAGGATCGTCTCGGGCGAGGTGCTTCTGCGCGGGCAGGACATCCTGAGCCTTTCGGCCGAGGAGGTGCGCCGCATCCGGGGCAAGCGCATCAGCATGATCTTCCAAGACCCGATGACCTCGCTCAACCCCTTCATGCGCATCTCGAAGCAGCTCGGCGAGATCACGCGCCTCCACCTCGGCCACACGCGCGAGCAGGCCCGCGAGCACGCCGTCAGGATGCTGGAGACGGTCGGCATCCCCGAGGCGCGCACGCGCGTGGACAGCTACCCGCACGAGTTCTCCGGCGGGATGCGCCAGCGCGTGATGATCGCGATGGCTCTGGCGTGCGAGCCCGAGCTGCTCATCGCCGACGAGCCGACCACCGCGCTCGACGTGACGATTCAGGCGCAGATCCTCGAACTCATCAAGAAGCTCAAGGAGGAGACCGGCACGTCCGTCATCCTCATCACGCACGACCTCGGCGTCGTCGCCGGCATGACCGACCACATCATCGTCATGTACGCCGGCAAGGTCTTCGAGCAGGCCCCGACGCGCGAGCTGTTCGCGTGCCCCGGCAACCCTTACACGAAGGGCCTCCTGCGCTCGATGCCCGACCCGGCGCACGAGGAAGGGAAGGCGCTCTACCAGATTCCGGGCCTCCCGCCCGACCTCGCGCACCTCCCCGAGGGGTGCCCCTTTCAGGCGCGCTGCGAGTACGCCGAGGACATCTGCCGCCGCGAGTTCCCGCCCTTCGTGCGTCTGAACGAGGAGCACTTCTCGCTCTGCCACTTCGCCGAGGACATCTACGCCAAGTCCTGCGGCGAGCGCGACGCGCGCGCGGCGGCGCGG
>DATMVI010000013.1:0-2948 GCA_035563275.1 Pyrinomonadaceae bacterium | reverse complement strand
GCGGCCGCGGGCGGCGGCGGGCGGGCCACGAGTGGCATCAACGTGATCGTTGGCGCGACTCGGGGCCCGCCCGCCGCCGCCCGCGGCCGCGTTTTCTCCCCCTTTGACAGTCCCTCCCGATAGTCATATCTTTCTACATCTCCTCTTCGCGCGGACGAAACGGCTCAGGGGTTCGAGTCGGCAAACGTCTTTGCCCTTAACTCGAAACCCGCAACCTGAAACTCGAAGCCTGTCTATTCCTGATGATGAGAAACACCCTTTGCATACTCGCGGCGCTGTCCGCCCTCTGCTGCATCACCGTCATGGCGCAAGTCAAATCACGCCCCGCCCCGTCCGGCGACCCGGCCGCGGGCCGCTGGCCCTTGGAAAGAAGCGCGCCCCTCGTCGAGAAGACGCAGACCATCCGGCTCGCGCCCGACCTCTCGCGCCTCGCCGAGGGCGAGCGCCGGGCCGTCGCCAAGCTGCTCGAGGTCGGGCGGATTTTCCAGAAGCTCTACGAGGAGCAGCGGCACGCCGAGGCCGAGTCGTCTCTGGCCGCGCTCGAACAACTCGCGCGCCGCAGCCCCGGCCCCGAGACGCAGAACCTGCTCACGCTCTACAGGCTCTTTCAGGGGCCGATCGCCACGACGCTCGACAACAAGCGCGAGCCGTTCCTCGCCGTCGGGCCGCCCGTCCCCGGCAAGAACGTCTACCCGTGGGGCGTCACGAAGGAGGAGGTCGAAGCCTTCCTCGCGCAGCACCCGGAGGAGCGCGACTCCATCCTCCACCTCCGCTCGGTCGTCCGCCGCTCGACGGGCGCGAACCTCAAGCGCGACCTCTCCGCCCTCGCGCGCCACCGCGCGCTCTCCACACTCCACCCCGGCCTCGAAAGGAGACTCAACGCGCTGATGACGAGCGCCGAGGTGAGGAGGGCCGGGGCCCCGGAGCCGAAAGCCTTCTACGCCGTCCCCTACTCGGTCGCCTACGCCGACGACCTCGTCCGCGCGCACGGCCTCCTCAACGAGGCGGCCGACGCCGTCGAAAAAGAGGACGAGGAGTTCGCGCGCTTCCTCCGCAACCGCTCGCGCGACCTGCTCTCCGACGACTACGAGTCGGGCGACGCCGCGTGGGTCACGGGCCGCTTCAAAAACCTCAACGCCGAGATCGGCTCCTACGAGGTCTACGACGACGAGCTCTACGGCGTCAAAACCTTCTTCGCCCTGAGCCTGCTCGCCACCCGGCGCGAGGAGACCGACGCGCTCCGCAAGGCGATGCGCGGCCTTCAGGCGCTCGAAGACTCGCTGCCCTACGGGCAGCACAAGAAGGTGCGTGAGGACATCCCCGTCGGCGTCTACGACGTGATCGCGGACTTCGGCCAGTCGCGCGGCGGCAACACCGCCACCATCCTGCCGAACGAGAGCTACCTCGCGCGCCGCTACGGCCGCACCATCCTGATGCGCGCCAACATCATGCAGAACCCCGACATCTTCCAGTCCACCGGCAACGCGTGGGCGGCGGCCGTCGCCGACGCGCACAAAGGCGAGCTGACCTCCGAAGGCTCCTCCCAACGCACGCTCTGGCACGAGGTCGGCCACTACCTCGGCGTCGACCGGACGAAGGACGGCCGCGACCTCGACACGGCCTTGCAGGACGCTTCGAGCCTGCTCGAAGAGATGAAGGCCGACCTCGTCTCGCTCTACGTCGCCGAGGCGCTCCGGAAGCAGGGCTACTACACCGACGCGCAGCTCCGCTCGGTCTACGCCAGCGGCGTCAACCGCGTCCTCCAGAACAACCGCCCGCGCCGCGACCAGCCCTACAACACCATGCAGCTCATGCAGTGGAACTTCTTCCTCGAACGCGGCGTGCTCTCCTTCGACCGCGAGGCGCGGCGTCTCCGCATCAACTACGCCAAGTACCACGAAGCGGTCGGCGAGCTTCTCCAAAAGGTCTTGGACGTGCAGTATCAGGGCGACAAGGCGGCGGCCGACCGCTTCATCGAGCAGTACACGAACTGGGACGAAAATCTACACGGGGCCGTCGCCGGCAACATCCGCGAGCAGCAGCGCTACCGCTTCCGCCTCTTCAAGTACGCGGCGCTCGGGGAATAAAAATTTCGAGTTCCGGGTTCCGGGTTAAAAACGTCGTGCGGCCAAAGCTGAACCGTGGGGCCGCGAACTCGAAACCCGGAACTCGAAACTCGAAACTTACGCTTTTCGTATCTACAACCGCCGCCCGTGCTCGGCCGATTTTTACAACCTTTTTACACGGCTTCAGTCCGCTTCAAGGATAATTCTTCGCCATGAAACGCGCGCTTCTCGTGCTGGCGGTCGCCGTCCTCTACGTGCTGCATCAGGACATCTGGTTCTGGCGCACCGCGCGGCCGCTCGTCTTCGGCGTCCTCCCCGTCGGGCTCTTCTACCACGGCTGCTTCTCGGTGGCCGCCTCGCTCCTGATGTGGGCGCTGGTGAAGTTCGCGTGGCCGGGGCACCTCGAAGAAGAGGTCGAGCACCGCGCGGCCGAAGGGGGTGAGCGGCGTTGATACCGGCCATCGTCGTCTTCATCTACCTCGCGGCCGTCGTCTACATCGGCGTCTTCGCGTTCCGCCGCTCGAAGGGGAGCCACAAGGCCGAGGACTACTTCCTCGCCAACCGCTCGCTCGGCACCTTCGTCTTTCTGATGTCGCTGTTCGGGACGAACATGACGGCCGTCGCCATCCTCGGCTCGTCGGGCAACGCCTTCACCAACGGCATCGTCACCTACGGCCTGATGGCCTCGTCCTCCGGCCTCGTCATCCCGCTCACCATCTTCCTCATCGGCACGCGCGTCTGGGCGCTGGGCAAGAAGTACGGCTTCATCACGCCCGTCCAGATGTTCCGCGACCGCTGGGAGTGCACGCACATCGGCACCGTCATCTTCGCCGTCCAGGCCATCCTGCTCGTCCCCTACATCATCATCGGCATCATGGGCGG
>DATMVI010000012.1:0-14709 GCA_035563275.1 Pyrinomonadaceae bacterium | reverse complement strand
AAGCGGCGGCCGCGATGGCCGGCGGCTCGACCCCGCCCGCGGCGGGAGCGGCGCCCGCCCCGTCAACGCCGACTCCGGAGCCGGCGCGCGCCGAAGCCCCGACAGAGCAGAAGGCATGAACGAGCTGCCGAGACAGAAGCTCCGCGAGCTGGTCGCGCGCCACGGCCCTTCCGTCGTCCGCGACGCGCGCCGCTGCGAGGCGCTTCTGCGCGACCACGCGGGCGAGTACCGCCGCGAGGTCTCGGTGCTGGTCGCGGCGCTCGAAGAGCACGCCCCGCAGGACATGCTCGACGCGCCCGCCGCCATGCCCCGCGAACTCCTCCTCGCGCGCATGGCCCGGAGGCTCTGCGACCACCTCGCCCTCTCCGAGCCGGCCGCGCGCTGGGCCGTCAACTCGTGGGCGCTCGCCCTCGGCTTGGTCGGCGACGAAGAGTTGCGGGCCGTCGAGCGGCGAAGCGGCGTGACGGCCCGAGCGGATGACCGCGACGAAGCGCCACGCGCCGACGCGGCCGGCGCGACGACGGACAGACCCACGTCCGCCCCGGACGCGGCCCCGCTCGTCGTCTCCGCGGACGGCGGCGGCGATTACGCGAGCATCAACGAAGCGCTCAGGGCGGCCGCCCCCGGCGCGCGCGTCGTCGTCCGCCCCGGCGTCTACGAAGAGAGCGTCACCCTCGACCGGCAGGTCGAAATCGTCGGCGAGGGGCCGCGCGGGCAGGTCGTCGTCAGGGGTCTTGAAGCAAGCTGCCTCCGCATGGGGACTGACCGCGCGCGGGTCGCGGGGCTGACGCTCAGCGGCGAGGCGCGCGACGGCGCGGCCTTCTTCGCCGTGGACATCCCGCGCGGCGAGCTACTGCTTGAGGACTGCGACATCAGCTCCGACACTCTTTCGTGCGTCGCCGTCGGCGGCGCGGGCACGGCCCCCACGCTCCGCCGCTGCCTGATTCACGACGGCGCGGACTCGGGCCTCTACTTCTTCGAGGGGGCGGGGGGCACGGTCGAGGACTGCGAGGTCGCGGGCCACGCCAACGTCTGCGTCGCGGTGACGGGGGCCGCCGCCCCGACGCTGCGCCGCACCGAAGTCCACGGCGGCGCGAACGCGGGCGTCGCCGTCTGGCAGGGCGCGTCGGGCCTCGTCGAAGAGTGCGAGATTTACGGCAACCGCCTCGCGGGCCTCGCGGTCGGCGAGGGCTCGACGGTGACGGCGCGCGCGTGCCGCATCCGCGAGGGCGAGAACCCCGGCGTCTTCGTCCGGCAGGGGGGCGAGGCCGTCCTCGAAGGCTGCGAACTCTCCGGCCACCGCGAGGCCGAGGCGGCCGTGACCACGCGCGGCAAGCTCTTCCTCGACGGCTGCCGCGTGCGCGACGGCCGCGGCGTCGGCGTCCTCGCGCGCGAGGGCGGGCAGGCTCTGCTTCAGGGCTGCGTCGTCAGCGGCCACGCCGACACGGGCGTCTCGGTCGGCGCGCACTCGGTGCTGGCCGTCCTCGCTTCACGGATCAACGACAACGCCGGCCACGCCGTCCGCATCGAGTCGGGCGCGACGGCCCGCGTCGAAGACAGCGACCTGACCGGCAACCGCCTCGGCCCGTGGGACGTGGAGGAGGGCGCGGGCGTCGAGTCGGAACGCAACCGCGACTGAAAGAAGTGATGGAAGAAGTCGGCAGTCATCAGTAGTTATCAGTCATCAGTTATCAGTTGTTAGCAAAGACATTGCTTTTACTGATGACTGATAACTGATGACTGATAACTACTGATGATTGACGACTGCCGACTTCTTCCATCATTTTTGATTGGGAGAATTGAATGGATCAGATGCTCAGGCCGGGTCAGGCGGTGCGGTGCGAGCCGTCGGGGGTGGCGTGCGTGGTGGACGAGCTGCTCGGCGCGGGCGGGCAGGGCGAGGTCTACAAGGCGCGGCTCGGCGGCGAGTCGGTCGCCGTCAAGTGGTTCTTCCCGCAGATGGGCACGCCCGAGCAGCGCGCCGCCATCGAGCTGCTCGTCCGCAAGGGGCCGCCGAGCGAACACTTCCTCTGGCCGCTCGAAATCACTCTGGCCGACGGCGTGCCGAGCTTCGGCTACGTGATGCCGCTCAGGCCCGCGCGCTTCAAGAACATCGTCGACCTGATGAAGCGGCGCATCGAGCCGACCTTCCGCGCGCTCGCCACCGCCGGCCTCAACCTCTCGCACAACTACCTCCTGCTCCACTCGCAGGGCCTCTGCTACCGCGACATCTCCTTCGGCAACGCCTTCTTCGACCCCGACAGCGGCGACATCCTCATCGCCGACAACGACAACGTCTCGGTGGACGGCGCGGGCGTCCTCGGGGTGCTGGGCACGCCGCGCTTCATGGCCCCCGAGGTCGTCCGTGGCGAGGCCGTGCCCTCGACGCAGACCGACCTCTTCTCGCTCTCCGTCCTCATCTTCTACATGCTGATGGTGGCCCACCCGCTCGAAGGCCGGCGCGAGACCGAGATCAAGTGCCTCGACCTGCCGGCGATGACGAAGCTCTACGGCACCGAGCCGCTCTTCATCTACGACCCGCGCGACGACTCGAACGCGCCCGTGCCCGGCGTCCACGACAACGCGCTCGCCTTCTGGCGCGTCTACCCGCAAACACTCCGCGACCTCTTCACGCGCGCCTTCACCGACGGCCTGCGCGACCCGGCGGGCGGGCGCGTCCGCGAGAGCGAGTGGCGCGGCGCGATGGTCGCGCTGCGCGACGCCATCTTCTACTGCCCGCACTGCTCGCTCGAGAACTTCTACGACGGGCAGGCGCTCAAGGCGCGCGGCGGCCGGGCGGGCCTCTGCTGGTCGTGCGCGACGGAGCTGAGGCTCCCGCCGCGCATCCGCATCGGCCGCGCGGTCGTGATGCTCAACTTCGACACGCGACTCTTCCCGCACCACGTCGACGACCGGAGGCTGTACGACTTCTCCGCGCCCGTCGCCGCCGTGGCCGCCCACCCCTCGAACCCTTCGGTCTGGGGCTTGAAGAACCTGTCGGCCGAGAAGTGGGTGGTCAACTCGGCCGGCGGCGGCGTCAGGGACGTGGAGCCGGGCCGCAGCGTCACGCTCGCCGTCGGCACGCGGATTCAGTTCGGCCGGACGGAGGGCGAGGTCAGGGTGTGAGGCCGGGGCCGCCCGCTCCCCCGGCGCCCTCCGCGTCGGAAACGGCCTATGCTACACTCGACGCCATTCCGATCTGACGCACGAACATCCCGCCCCCGTGGCTGGTTTCCCGGACAGGCTCTGACTAATGCCGCACAGTCTCCCCATCTTCGAAGAGCTGCTGCTCCTGCTGCTCGCCTCCGTCCCCATCGCGTTCCTCTTCAACCGCCTGCGGCTGCCGACCATCGTCGGCTTCATGATCACGGGCGTGCTCATCGGCCCCTACGGGCTGGGGCTGATCCGCGAGGCCGAGGCCATCGACTTCCTCGCCGAGATCGGCGTCGTGCTCCTGCTCTTCACCATCGGGCTGGAGTTCTCGCTGCGCCGCATCCTCGAGATGAGGCGGCTGGTGCTCGTCGGCGGCGGGTTGCAGGTCGGGCTCACGGTCGCGCTCGTCGCCGCCCTCGCCTACCTGCTCGGGCGCGCGCCGGGCCAGTCGCTCTTCTTCGGCTTCCTCTTCGCGCTCTCCTCGACGGCCATCGTGCTCAAGAGCTACGTGGACCGCGCCGAGGTGGACGCGCCGCACGGGCGCGCGGCCGTCGGCGTGCTGCTCTTTCAGGACCTGAGCATCGTGCCGATGATGCTGCTCGTCCCGCTGCTCGGCGGCGGCGAGGGCGTGCCGGCCGCGCGCGTCCTGCTCACGCTGGGCACGGCCGCGGGCGTCGTCGCCTTCATCGTCATCACCTCGCGCAAGGTCGTGCCCTACCTGCTGCGCCACATCGTCTCCCTGCGCAGCCCCGAGGTCTTCATCATCTCGGTCGTGCTCCTGTGCCTCGGCACCTCTTGGCTCACGTCGCACTTCGGCCTCTCGCTCGCGCTCGGGGCCTTCATCGCCGGGATGGTTCTGTCGGAGTCGGAGTACAGCCACCAGATCGTCGCCGACATCCTGCCGTTCCGCGACGTTTTCAACAGCGTCTTCTTCATCTCCATCGGGATGCTGCTCTCGGTGAGCGCGCTCTGGGCCGACCTGCCGACGGTCGCCGCGTGGGTCGTGGCGCTCGTCGCCGGCAAGGCGGTCGTGGCGACGGTGGCCGTGCGCGCGCTCGGCCAGTCGCTGCGCGTCTCGGTGATGGCCGGCGTGGGGCTGGCGCAGATCGGCGAGTTCTCCTTCATCCTCGCGAAGGCGGGCCTCGGCACGGGGCTGCTGCCGGCGGGCGACTACCAGCGCTTCCTCGCCGCCTCGATCATCTCGATGATCGCCACGCCGTTCCTCATCAAGGCCGCGCCGCGCCTCGGCTACGCCGCGCAGTCGCTGCTCTCGCCCGGCTCGGCGCTGGAGCCGACCGTCGAGGGCTTCCGCCCCGGCGAGACGGAGCTGCGCGACCACGTCATCATCATCGGCTACGGGCTGAACGGGCGGAACCTCGCGCGCGTGCTGCGCCGCGTCCGCATCCCCTACCTCGTGCTGGAGCTGAACGCCGAGGCCGTGCGCACGGCCTCGGCCGACGGCGAGCGCATCCTCTACGGCGACGCCACGCGCCGCGAGGTGCTGCACTACGTCGGCGTCGAGCGGTCGCGCGTCCTCGTCGTCGCCATCTCCGACCCGGCCGCGTCGCGCCGCGCCGTCTCGCTCGCGCGCCAGATGAACCCGGGCATCCACGTCATCGTCCGCACGCGCTACATGTCCGAGCTGCAAGACCTGCGCTCGCTCGGGGCCGACGACGTGATCCCCGAGGAGTTCGAGACGAGCATCGAAATCTTCTCGCGCGTGCTGCGCGAGTACGGCATCGCGCGCCACCACATCCACCGGCAGGTGAGCGAGCTGCGCGGCGAGGGCTACCAGATGCTGCGCTCGCCGTCGCTCTCGCTCGGCGAGGTGCGCGACATCGCCGACGCGCTCGGCGGGGCCGCGACCGACACCCTCGTCGTCGAACACGACTCGGCCGCCGCCGGCCGCACCATCGGCGAGCTGGAGCTGCGGAAGCGGACGGGCGTTACCGTCGTCGCCGTCGTGCGCGACGAGGGGACGGAGATCAACCCCGGCCCCGGCTTCCGCATCGAGCCGGACGACGTGCTCGTCCTCCTCGGCCTGCCCGAGCAGATCGACCGCGCCGTCGAGAGCCTCAACGCCGAGGCGGCCTGATTCGGGTATAATCCCGCCCGGCCTCGCCGCCCGAAAACTTCAGCGCGCCGGCCCCGCGCCCGGCCGCCGGATTCGCCTATGTCGCACACCGTCCGAACCGCCACCAGCCCCGCCTACCCGGCCGCGCGCGAGGCGGCCGCCACGGCCGAAGCCTACTTCGCGCGCCACCTCGCGGCCGCGCGCCGCCACGCGCCGCACGCGCTGGCGACCGAACCCGAAGCCCGGGCCATCGAGGCCGTCATTGACGCCGCCTTCTGGGCCAGCCTCCGGCGCGAAGAGGGCTACGCCCCGAAAATCTCGCTCGCCTTCCTCGCGCCCGAGCAGGCGGGTCAGGCGCTCAGGTTCGAGCGCCCGCTGCCGCTCACGCCGGCGACCCTCGCGCACCTCGCCCCGGCCGTCGAGCGCCCCGGCATCCACCTCGGCGTCTGGCGCGAGGCCGGCGGGCTGCACGTCTGGGGCACGACGCGCACCATCCCGAAGTTCTGTTTCGTCCTTGAGGTGGTCGAGCCGGGGCTGCTCGTCGTGAAGTACCGGCGCGGGCAGGAGACGGGTAAGTTCGTCAACGTCGTCGTCCTCAGGGGCGACGAGATCAAGGTGGTGGACGAGCAGGGCGCGAGCCTGCCCGACTGCCCGGCGATGATCGCGCCGATGGTCGGCTTCGGCTCGGCGGACGCGTGGGCCGACTCGGTCAACGTGCTCGTGCAGCTGGCCGCCTCGATGCGCGCGCACGGGCGCGGCGGCTCTCTCCTCGTCGTCCCGCAAGGCTCGGCGACGTGGGCCGAGTCCATCGTGCAGCCCGTCACCTACGCGGTCGCGCCCGCCTACGCCGAGCTGGCCGAGCTGATGCGGCAGGACGCGGGCGCGCGGGCGGAGCAGACGTGGCAGGAGGCGCTGACGGACGCCGTGGACGCGACCGCGGGGCTGACGGCCGTCGACGGGGCGACGCTCATCACGGACGAGTACGAACTGCTCGCCTTCGGCGCCAAGATCGTGCGCCGGAAGGGGGCCGCGCAGGTCGAGCAGGTGATCGTGACCGAGCCGGTCGTGGGCGGCGTGGCCGAGGTCATGCACCCCCTGCGGCTCGGCGGCACGCGCCACCTCTCGGCGGCGCAGTTCGCGCAGGATCAGCCCGACGCGTCCGCCCTCGTCGCCTCGCAGGACGGCCGCTTCACGGTCTTCTCGTGGTCGCCCTGCGAGGGGCTGGTGCACGCCCACCGGGTCGAGACGCTGCTGCTGTAAACGCAAATCCGCAACGAAGTCTGGAGGGACGAAAGATGGAGCGAGTGCGCATCCGTTTCTGCGAGGTTTGAGCCTCGTACCGCCCGAGGGCCGCCCGTGTGGCGGCGCTGCTCAAGCGCGAGTTGGGGGTCGAGCCGGAGGTGACGGTCGGCGACCGCGGCGAGTTCACCGTCTGGGTGGGCGACCGGCTGGTGGCTAAGAAGGGCTGGCTCAGGTTCCCGCCCGACCAGAAAGTGCTCACGGCCGTGCGCGAGGCGCTTTCGGGGTAGAGACGGCGCGCCGCCTCGCCGAAGTACGCGACGCCGCGTCAGATGACCTCGCGGCCGTAGTCGCAGTATTCGACGATGGGGCAGCGGTGGCAGAGGGGGTCGCGGGGGCGGCAGAGCTGGCGGCCGTGGCGGATGAGGTTGACGTGGAAGGGGTAGAACTTGCCGGCGGGGACGGCGCGGGTCATCAGCTCGTGGGCGCGCGCGTCCGAGCACCTCTCGGGGACGAGGCCGACGCGGCGCAGGATGCGGAAGATGTGCGTGTCGAGCGGGAAGATCTCCTTGCCGCAGGCGAACAGGAGCGTGCAGGCCGCGGTCTTGGGGCCGACGCCGCGGAAAGACGAGAGGTAGCGCGCGGCCTCTTCGGTCGGCATCGCGCGCAGGAAAGAGAGGTCGAAAGAGCCGTGCCGCTCCTTAATCTGCCGGAGCAGGTCGCGGATGACGGCGGCCTTCTGGTCGGCGAGCCCGCCGAGGCGGATCGTGTCGGCGAGCGTGTGCGGGCGGGCGCGCAGGACTGAGTCCCACGTCGGGAAGCGGCGCTTGAGGGCGTCGAAGGTGCGGTCGCTGTTCGCGTCGCTCGTCGCCTGCGAGAGGATGGTGGCGACGAGCATGTCGAGCACGTCCCAGTCCGTCCACTTGTTCTCCGGCACGCCGTAGGCGCGCTCAAGGTTCTGGATGATGTAGCGGAGCGGCTTCTCCTCGAATGAGTTCGGGGTTCCGGGTTCCGGCCCCCCGAACTCATTTGGCTCGGGCGGCCGCGCGGCCTTTCGTCTCGGCGATGACGCGCTCATAGAATTCGATGTACTGCGGGATGACGAGGTCCGTGCTGTAGCGGCTGACGGCGGCCTCACGGGCGCGCCGGCCCATCTCGCGCCGCGCGTCTTCGTCCGAGAGCAGGCGCGCGGCGGCGTCACTCATCGCGTCCACGTCGCCCGCCTCGGCGAGGTACCCGGTCACGCCGTCGTCAACCACCTCGGGCAGTCCGCCCACGCGCGAGGCCACGACCGGCACCTCGCACGCCATCGCTTCGAGCGCGGCGAGGCCGAAAGACTCCTGCTCCGAGGGGAGCAGGAGCACGTCCGAGGCCGAGAGGTAGTCGGAGATGCGCGGCTGCTTGCCGACGAACGCGCAGTGGCGCTCGACGTTGAGGCAGCGGGCGCGGTGCTCGGCCCGCGCTCGCTCGCTGCCGTCGCCCACCATCACGAGCCGCGCCGCGACCCCCTTCGCCCTCACGCGCGCCAGAATCTCCACGCAGTCAACGGGCCGCTTGACGGGGCGGAAGTTCGAGACGTGGACGAGCAGCGGCTCGCCCCCGGGCGCTAGCTCCCGCCGCAGTTCGCCGGAGGGCCGGCGGCTGTAGTCGGTGGCGCAGATGAAGTTGGGGATGACCGCGATGCGGTCGAAGCCGAACGCCTCGGCGGTGGCGCGCTTGAGGTAATGCGAGACGGCCGTGACGCCGTCCGACTGCGCGATGCCGTAGCGCGTGATCGGGAGGTAGGAGCGGTCGGCCCCGACGAGCGTGATGTCCGTGCCGTGCAGCGTCGTGATGACAGGCAGGGCGCGCTCGGGCCTGAGCGACTCGCGCGCGAGGATGGCGCTGATCGAGTGCGGGATGGCGTAGTGGACGTGGAGCAGGTCGAGGTTCTCGGCCGCCGCCACGTCGGCCATCTTCGTCGCCAGCGCCAGCGTGTAGGGCTGGTGCTCGAAGAGCGGGTAGGACATCATCTCGACCTCGTGGAAGCGGACGCGCTCGTTCAACTGCGTGAGCCGCGTCGGCAACGAAGAGGAGATGAAGTGGACGGTGTGGCCGCGCTCGGCCAGCTCCTTGCCCAGCTCGGAGCCGACGATGCCGCTGCCGCCGTAAGTCGGGTAGACGGTGATGCCGATCTTCATAAAATAAAAGTAGTCAGTCGTCAGTCATCAGTTACCAGTTTCAGTGGGTGATGTAAAGGCGTCACTTCCACTGGGCGGAGCCGGCTGATAACTGACTGCTGATAACTGACTACTGAATATAGCAAGAGGCAGACGACCCTCGCTATCGTCTGCCTCTCGTCTCAACTTGTCTCACCTGCGAAAGGGGGACAAGCGAGGGCTTTGAATATACGCCTAGTTTCTGATTTTGACAATTTAAATTTCACTAAAAATGAAATTTTCTTGGTACCATTCCCCGCGCGCGCGCCGCACCCGGCGTAAGCCGTGCCGTTGTGTGGTTTAGGCCGTAAGACCGGCGCCCGAAAAACCGGCTTTCGGGGCGTAAATTTCCGGCCCGCAGGCCCGCCGGGGCCGGCGTCGGCGCTTCGTCCGCCTCGGGAGCCTGCGCGGGCCGCCGGCGGCAGGTATAATGCATCAAAGCTTGATTCGAACTTAGTTTTTCGAGGGCTGCCGGTTCGCGTGAGATTCCACACAAAGGCAGCGCGCGCAGGAGACGACTGATGCCGAAGATTGCCAACATCGAAGAGACGCCGAACCCGAACGCCGTCAAGTTCATCCTCAAAGAGCCGGTCACCAACGGCACGACGCGCTCGTTCCACAGCGCCGCCGAGGCCGCCGAAGACCCGCTCGGCCGAGCCCTGTTCGACGTGGGCGAGGTGGCCTCGGTCTTCTACATGGACAAGATGATCACGGTCGAGAAACAGGACGAGGCCGACTGGGACGACCTTCTGCCGCGCCTCGCCGTGCCGATCCGCGCGGCCGAGGCCGCCACGTCGAACGGCGCCGCGGCCGCTGCGGCAGCCGGGGTCGGGGGCGCTCTCGGCGCGTTGATGAGCGACGACCCGCGGCTGCTCCGCATCAACGAGATTCTCGACGAGCGCATCCGGCCCGCGCTGGCCGGCGACGGCGGCTGGCTCGAAGTGCTCTCGCTCACGGACAACAAGCTGGCGATCCGCTATCAGGGCGCGTGCGGCAGTTGCCCCAGTTCGCTGAGCGGCACGCTGATGGCCATCGAGGGCATGATCCAGCAGGAGGTTGACCCCGACATCGAGGTCGTCGCCCTTTAACAGTGAGGCTCGGGGCCGGGGGCCGGAGACTCGTTAAGAGTGGTCAGGGCCGTCGAGCCATTCCCCGCGGGGGAGGCGGCTCGACGGCCCTAATGCTTCGCAAGACGCTCGCCCCCGGCCCCGAGCCTCGTAGTTTTTGGAACCCGCCCGCCCCGCCGCGCGTTTACGCCACATCTCGGTCTGAGTCCGGGCCGCGCCCTGCCCGGTCGCCCGCGCCCACCCGGCAAGTGAGACGGTACAGAGCGCGCGAGGATTCGCGGCTCAAAAGCTGGAACTACCGCGGGGCGTGCGGGCAAGATAAAGAGGAGAGTCAGCCACAGCCGGCCGGGCCTTCGCCCGCCTTACCCCGCCGGCCCCTCCGAAGGAGAGAGACGATGCGACGCCCGCGCCTGTTTACGCCCGCCCTGTGCGCGCTCTGCCTGTTGACGACGACGCCGCCCGCCGGCGCGCAGCCGCAGCAGCCGGCCAAGCAGACGAAGGCTTCGGCGAAGAAGCCGGGCGCGGCCGAGGCCGACCCGATGGAGGAGGTGCGGCGCGCGACCGCCATCTCGCTCGTCAACGCGCTGGCCGACGAAGCGCGCGCCTTCCGCGAACCCGTCCTGCGCTCGCGCGTGCAGGCGCGCGCGGCCGACGCGCTGTGGGGGGTCGAACGCGAAAGGGCGCGTCAGCTGTTCCGCCGCGCGTGGGCCGAGGCCGAGGCGGCCGACGCCGACGCCGACCGCCGCGTCGCCGAGGAGCGGCGGCGGCAGCAGCGGGAGCGCGGCAGCTTCTCCACCCAGTTGCCGCCGAGCCTGCGCACCGAAGTCCTCCGCCTCGCCGCGCGCCGCGACCGCGCCCTCGGCGAAGAGTTCCTCGCGCGCATGGACGCGGCCGGCAAGGAGAAGGCCGACGCGACCGAGAGCCCCGCGCCGGAGGTGCCCGGCGGCGACAACGACCGCGACACGAACGGCCCCGGCCCGGCCCGCAACAACGACCCCATTGAGGCGCCGCCGGCCGTCGCCAAGCGCCTGCGCCTCGCCGTCCAGTTGCTCGAAGACGGCGACGTGCAGGGGGCCATCCAGTTCGCCGACCCGGCCCTCGCGTCCGCCAGCGCGCCCGCCCTCGAATTTCTCGCGCGCCTGCGGCCGAAGGACGCCAAGGCGGCCGACGAGCGATACGGCGCGCTGCTCGTGCGCGCCGCCCTCGACCCCGCCTCGGACGCCAACACCGCCTCGCTGCTCTCCTCCTACCTCTTCACGCCCGCGCTCTACGTCACCTTCAGCCCGAGCGGCGGCTCGAACTCGACGCAGTGGTCGCGCAACTTCCCCGCCCCGAACGACCTGCCGCGGCCGCTCGTCGCCGCCTACTTCAACGCGGCCTCGGCCATCCTGCTCCGGCCCGTCCCGCCGCCCGATCAGGATCGCACCTCATCGGGCCGCACCGGCTGGTACATGGCCATCTCGCGGCTGCTCACGCTCTTCGACCGCCACGCGCCCGACAAGTCGGCGGCGCTGCGGGCGCGTCAGGCCGTGCTCGCGCAGGACACGCCCGAGCGCATGCGCGGCGGGCCGAACAACGCCCTGACGCGCGGGCTCGTCCCCGAAGACCCGAACCGCGACCGCGTCGGCGAAGCCCTCTCGCGCCTCGACCGCGCGCGGACGCAGGCCGAGCGCGACGCCGTCTACGTTGACGCCGTCTTCTCCGCGCGGCAGAAGAAAGACCCGCGCGTCGAAGAGTTTCTGAACAAGATCGAAGACGCCGACCTGCGTAAACGTCTGCGCGCCTACATCGATTTCGAGGCGACGCAGGAGGCGCTGCGCGAGAAGGACGCGGCCGAGGCGCTGCGGCTGGCGCGCGGCGGCTCGCTCACGCCCATCCAGCGGGCGTGGGCGCTGACCGAGGCCGCCAAGCTGCTCTCCAAGACGGAGACGGCGCGCGCGCTCGAACTGCTCGAAGAGGCGCTCGCGGAGGCGAGGGAGCGGATCGACCCGGCCTCGCCCGAGCGGGCCAGCGCGCTCGTCGCCATCGCGACGCAGCTCGTCGAACTCGACCGCGCCCGCGCGTGGGAGGTCACGCTCGACGCCGTCAAAGCCTCGAACGCGGCCGCCGGCTACACGGGCGAGGACGGCCGCCTGAACGTCCGTCTGGAGACGAAGAATATGGTCATGGCCTCGGCCAACGGCGCGCCGAGCTTCGACCTGTCCGGCATCTTCGCGACGCTCGCGCGCGAAGACCTCAACCGCGCCGTCGCCCTCACGCGCAACTTCGAGGGCGAAAGCCCCCGCGCCGTCGCCACGCTCGCCGTCGCCCGCGCCGTCCTCGACCCGGAGAAGAAGTGAGAGCCGTAAATCGTGAAGAGAAGTTATCGGCCGTCAGTCATCGGTCGTCAGTCGAAGGCAAAAAACCGATGACTGACGGCCGACGGCTCTCTTTCCGATTTACGATTCCCGGCTTTTAACATATCATTCGGCCGTCGCAGGCCCGACCGGAGGGCGCGGGCCGAAACAGACCCGCCCGCCGTCGAAGCCTCTTTCGGCGGCGAAGCTCTTTCCGACCCGAAACCCTTTACCCACCACCGGAGGATTCCCCTTGAAAATTTTGAGTCTGACCCTGTGTCTCCTGATGTCCGTCTCGGCGGCCGCCGCGCGCGCGGGCGGCGCGGCCACGAGTCACGCGGCCGCCCCGGCCGGCGAGACTTTCACGCACGAGGAAGGCGGCATCCAGTTCACGGCCCCCGACGGCTGGAAGTCCGAAGTCGAGGGCGAGCAGTTGACCGTCTCGCCGCCCGGCGGCGGCATCGGCATCGTCTTCTGGGTTCCCGAGGGCGACACCTTCGACGCGGCCGTGGACGCGCTCGGGGATGAGTTGGAGAAGGTCGTCAAAGACCCGAAGCTCGACGACGACAGCAACAAGCAGGGCACGCACAACGGCATGCCTCACGCGAGCTTTTCCGGCTCGGGCACGGTCAACGGCGAGAACATGGCCTTCAGCGTCGACCTGCTGATGGCGAAGAAGCCGGTCATCGTGCTCACCTTCGCCTCGCCCGAGAACTTCAAGAAATACGAGGCCGACTACGTGGGTCTGGTGAGCAGCATCAAGAAGGTCGGTTAAATTTCGCGGCCCCGAGGCCGGGCAAGCCGGGGCCGCCGTCGGGGCGCGCCCCGGCTTTGATTTTGGGCGGGAGGTCGGCCGATGGAAAGGACGAAGTGGGTCGAGCGGCGGTTCGAGTTTAACCTGCCGGTGGGCGTCTTCCCCTGCGTGCTGGAGCGCCTGCGCGGGACGCCGGCGCGGCTCGAAGAGTTGGTGCGCGGCCTCTCGCCGGGCGCGCTCACGCGGAGGGCGGGCGGCGCGTGGTCGATACAGGAGCAGGTCGGCCACCTTCTGGACTTGGACGAGCTGCACGAGGGGCGGCTCGAAGACTACGACCGCGGGCTGCCCGAGCTGCGCCCGGCCGACATGAGCAACCGCAAGACCCACGAGGCCGGACACAACTCCGCGCGCCTCGCAGACCTCCTCGCCGCCTTCCGCGAGGCCCGCGCCGGCTTCGTCCGCCGCCTCGAAGGAATGGACGAGGAGGGCGCGGCGCGCGCGGCGCTCCACCCCCGCCTCCGGCAGCCGATGCGCGTCATCGACCTCGCCCTCTTCGTCGCCGAGCACGACGACCACCACCTCGCCGGCATCACCGAGATAATTCAAATGCAGAATGCAGAGTGCGGAATTCAGGATTAAAAGCAATTTGCCTTTATGCCGCACTCCGCACTCTGCATTCATCAAAAAAAAAGCCGCCCGGCGCGTCGTCCCACGCCGGGCGGTAACCACAGGAGAACCATCCACTTACCTCCGGGCCGCATCCCCACGCGCGGCCCGTCAGGTAACGCTATGCTGATCTTCGGATGCCGCCGACGCGCGCCCGCGTTGCTCAGGAGAAGTAAAAGGCCGCGAATCGGAAAAAAGCCGTAAAGCGTGAACCGCGGGAAACTTTAAGAGCCGCCGCGGCCTGAACCATTCGGGCCGCGGCGGCTCTCAACACCTCTTTTTCGATTCACGATTCAGGGCTTTTTCACCTGTCGTAGCGGAAGACCAGCCCGTCGCCGCCGACGGCCCAGCCCGTTTTCTTATCGAAGAAGAGGGCGTAGAGGTGTTGGCGGGTCTTGCTCTCCTGCTGCATCCACGTCTGGCCGCCATCCTCGGTGCGGAGGATGACGCCGCCGCGGCCCACGGCCCAGCCCTCGTCGTCGCTCACGAACTTGACGCTCAGAAGCGTGGTGCGGGCCGGCGACTTCGCGGCCGCCCACGTCTCGCCGCCGTCCACGGTGCGGAGGATGGTGCCGCGCTCGCCGACGGCCCAGCCGCGGTCGTCGCCGCGGAAGTCCACGTGGTAGAGCGTGGCGGCCGTGCCCGAGCGTTGCAGCGTCCACGTCTCGCCGCCGTCGCGCGTGTGGAGCACGCGGCCCTGCGTGCCGACGATCCAGCCGCGCTTGTCGCCGTCGAAGTCGAGGTGAATCAGCTCGTCGCGCACGGGCACGCGCTGGCGGTTCCAGCTCGCGCCGCCGTCCGTCGTCTGGAGCACGAGGCTGTCCACGACGCTGTCGCCGCGGCTCAAAGAGCCGACCACCCAGCCCCGCTTTTTGCTGGTGAAGCGCACGCTGTAGAGGTCGGGCGTGGCACCGGCGAAGGTCGGGGGCAGGAAGCGCGCCGCCAGCCGCCACGTCTGGCCGCCGTCCTCGGTCAGGAAAATCTGGTTGCCGGCGAGCAGGTAGCCGTCCTCCTTGTCGCGGAAGTAGAGGTCGCTGACGCCCTCGCGCGTGCCGAGCCGCTGGCGCACCCAACTGCGCCCGCCGTCCTGCGTGCGCAGCAGCAGGCCCTCGTCGCCGCCCACCCACCCGCGCTTCGAGTCGGAGAAGTAGACGGCGTTCAAGTCCTTGCCCGCCAGGCCGTGCCGCGCCGCGACCCAGCCGGCGCCCTCCTGCGCCGCCGC
>DATMVI010000011.1:0-6408 GCA_035563275.1 Pyrinomonadaceae bacterium | reverse complement strand
CGCCACTCGACTCGCGGAGGCGCGCCCGCCGCGTCGCCGCCCGCGCCCTCACGCGCGCCGCCCGCCCCCAGAGCCTCCTCCACCTTGCGGCAGAAGGCTTCGAGCTTCCGCGCAGGCTCGTCGGTCTCGGCCGTGTAGACGACGCCGGCGCGCAGGCCCCGCGCCGAGTCGCCCGCCTCGCCGAAGACGAGGAAGTGGGCAAAGTCCTCGAAGCAAAAGATGTCGCCGCGCACGTAAGGCAGGTCGCCTTCGGCGTCAGCCCACGCGGCGACGGCGCGCTCCAGCTCGCGCGCGCGCCCCTCGCCCGCGAGGGCCTGCCCGAAGCCGTGGAGCCGCGCCGCGCGGAGGAGCGGCACCAGCCCCCTCTCCTCAAGCGCGTCCAGCACGGCGAGGCGCGAGCCCCTCTCGACCTCGCGCTCGGCGACCCTGCTCTCGACCAACAGCATAGCCCTTCACTCTCCTTCTTGGCGGCGCATGCTACCACAAAAGCCTTAGTTTAGAGTTTCGAGTTTCGGGCTCAAGGCAGGTAGTAAACAGAGCCGCGGGCGATAACGACTTGGTTGATGTTAACGGCGCGCAACCCGCCCGCGGCTCTGTTTATAACTCGGAAACTCGGAACTTATGTTCTGTAATCTCACAGGGCTTTCAAGATGAACTAACGGCGCGTCCCCTTTCCGGCCAATCTTGGCGAATTTGTAATGGTCTTTCACGAAACAGTCACATTGCCGCTTGCCGCGCCCGCATCTGGTTCTGTAGGATGATTTTACGCGCCGCAACGGCGCGCCCGCCTCACCCCCAAGCAATACCCGAAGCAAGTTTAAGTTTAGTGTAGAGGAGAAGACCTCCCCCTGATGTCTTTGAGCAGAATATTCCCCCGTGCGCTCGCGGTGTGCTTTGCCCTGAGCCTGACAGCCCTGAACGCCTCAGCCCAGACCTCCCCCACGCGGCCCCGCACCGTCGGCGGCCTCTCGGCTACCACCACGACCACCGACGCCGCCGGGCGCGCGCGCCTCGAAAACGAGCCGCACGTCGTCTCGACCGCGGACGAGGCGGAGGCCGAGCCCCCGGCGGAGGCGGCGCTGCCGCTGATCGCTTCGCGCGCGGCGGGCCTCGGGTCGACCGAGCGCGTGATGCTGGGGGCGATTGAGGAGCGTCTGGGCACGCCCTACCGTCTGGGCACGGAGGGGCCGAGCCGTTACGACTGTTCGGGTTTCGTGTGGAGCGTCTTCCAGTCGGCGGGCATCCCCTTCGAGCGCGGGTCGGCGCGCACCCTCTGGTCGAGCTTCGAGCCGGCCGGCGAAGAGGATAAGTTTAAGTTCGGCACGCTCGTCTTCTTCAACGGCCTGCGCCACGTCGGCATCGTCGCCGACGCCGAGGGCTTCTACCACGCCTCGACGAGCCGCGGCGTCGTCTACTCGCGCTTCGGCGAATACTGGTCGAAGCGCATCACGGGCTTCCGCCGCGTGCCGCTCGGGCAGTCCCGCACGCTCATCGCCTCGGCCGGCCGGTAAAAGGCCGAAACGCCCGCGCGGGCGGGAAGGGCCGACGCACCCTGACGAGGGGCGCGCCGGCCTTCGCCTTTACGGGGCGCCGGGGCCGGCCGCTACTTCGAGAAGCCCGTGACGAAGCCGGCGCGCTGGTCGGACTCGCGCGTCTCGCTGAAGACGATGATGCGCTCGATGGCCAGATAGAACATCCGGTCGTCCTCGTCCACGAGGTGGGCCACCGACTCGTCCACCTTCACCAGCTTCCCGCGCAGGCTCGAAGCGCCGCCGCAGAAAACGTCCAGCTTCTTCCCTACCATCTTCGCCAACAGTTCGCGCATGGGTTTGCACCTTTCAAAAGCCCTGAATCGTGGATCGTAAACCGTGAATCGGACGCCGAAGGCCGACGCCCGGCGTTGCCGCCGCGCAGCTACGACCTACGGTTTACGGTCTTACTCCCCTCCGGCTCCCACTCCCAGACCTTCTCGACGCCGTTGTCGCGTTTGACCTTCTCCTCCTTGACTTCGCGGAAGGTGATCTGGATGAGGGGGACTACCGTCTCGTCGTCCTGCTGCCGGCGCTCAAACTGGAGGAGGTCGTAGTAGGCGCAGCGCGAGCGGTCGGGGTACTCGCGGCAGACCGCGGGCCGCGCGTGGTAGATGCCGCAGCCGCGCGTCTCCTGATTGAGGAACATGCAGGTCTCGTGGAAGATCGAGTCCTCGACGCGGCGGAGCACGCGCTCGCCCGACTCCTTGTTGATGCGCGTGTAGCGGCGCCGGGCCGTCTCGAAAGAGACGTTGAAGTGTTTGGCCAGCCGCGTGATGTCGCGCTTCGTCACCTGCACGCGGTCGTAGACCGAGCAGCAGAAGGCCGGGCACTTGTTGCAGTCGAAGTAGACCCGCGGCTTGTCGTCCCTGATCGTTTTAACCATGTGAAGCCCCTGAAAGACCGTCAGTCGGGAATCTTAAATCGTGAACCGTGTTCGGGAAGCCCTCGGCGTGAGTGGTAAATCGCAGGCTCGAAGGCGCGCGCCCTTTTCGACCGGCGATTGACGATTCACGGTCGGCGGCTTTCACCTTCTCTCAGACCGGCCGTACTCTTCGAGCAGCAAGTCCATCAGCTCGGCGCGGCGGTCGTAGAGCCGCTTCGGCTCGCGCGGCTCGTGGCGCGCGAGCGCGTAGGCGGTGATGAGCGGCAGCGCGATGGTCGTGTCCACGTAGCAGACGACGGCGTCGGGCAGGCGTTCGGGGTCTACCTTGCCCCACGAGACGGCCTCGCCCGGCGTCGCGCCCGAAAGCCCGCCGGTGTCGGGGCGCGCGTCCGTGATTTGCAGGAAGTAGTCGTGGCCCCGCTCGTCTATCCCCAAGACCTCCTGAATCTGCGGCTCGGTCTGGAGCATGAAGTTCTTCGGGCTCCCGCCGCCGAGGATGAAGACGGCCGACTTGCCGCCGTGCTTGCGCCCCTTGTCGCCCCGGCCGTGGATCGCGCCGCGCTTGGCCGCGAGCACGACGGCCGCCGTCTCGTTCACGTCGGCCGAGGGGTCGAAGGCGAGCCGGTTGCCCTGAAGCGCCTTCGCCGCGACGTTCATGCCGATGGACGAGTCGCCGGGGCTGGAGGTGTAGACGGGCACGCCGAACTCGTAGGCGGCGGCGAGGAAAGACTTGTCCTCCAGCCCCAGCTTGCGCTCGCGCTCGCGCACGTACTTGCCGCAGAGGTGGTGGAACTCGGCCGTGGACATCGGGCGCTGGAACTCCTCGCCCTCGATGAGGCGGCGGAAGAAGGCGTCGGTGTCGAGCAGCACGGAGTAGTCGAAGAAGATGTCGTAGATGCGGACGACCTCCTCCTCGCGCAGCACCACGTCGGAGATGGCGGTGTTGCCCTGATGCAGGGCGAGCCCGATGCCGAAGTGCGTGTCGTGGTAGAGGTTCGCGCCCGTCGTGATGATCCAGTCCACGAAGCCGGCGCGCATGAGCGGGATGAGCGACGAGATGCCGAGGCCCGCCGGCGTCAGGGCGCCCGTGATCGAGAGCCCGACGGTCACGTCCGGCTCCAGCATCTTCTGCGTGAAGAGCCGGCACGCCTCCCTGAGCCGCGCCGCGTTGTAGGCCAGAAACGTCTCGTCAATCAAATCGGCCAGAGACTCGCCGCCCGTCAACGGCCGCGGGTCGATGCGCCGCCCCGACAGAAACTTGCTCTTCTTCTTCGCCATGCTCCCCCTGTAAAGAAGTAGTCAGTAGACAGTAGTCAGTAGTCAGCAGAAAAGAGCTTCGCGGCCGCAACGTCGGCGAGTCGGCGCCGCCGTCCGCCGGCTAGGGCCTTTCCTCCCCCGGCCCCTCGCCGTTCTCGGGCGCGCGGCGCAGGCGGAGGCGGCCGATGCGGCGCTCGTCGGCTTCGAGCACTTCCACGTCGAGGCCGCGGAAGGTCAGGCGCGTGCCCGGCGGCGGGACGCGCCCCGACTCGCTGATGACGAGGCCGGCGATGGTCGTGAAGTCGTCGTCCTCTATTTCCAGATCGAAGAGCCTTTCCACCTTGCCGACCTCGGTCGAGCCGAGCACGTCGTAGTAGCCGCCGTCGGCCTCGACGATCTCGACGATCTCCTCGCCCTCGATGTCCTCGTCCTCGATCTCGCCGACGATCTCTTCGAGGATGTCTTCGACGGTGACGAGGCCCGCGAGGCCGCCGTACTCGTCCACGACGAGCGCGAGCTGGACGTGCGTCTTCTGCATCTCTTCGAGCAGCTCGTCGACCGGCTTCGTCTCGGGCACGAAGTAGGCGGGCCTGAGCAGCGCCTCGATGGGCTCCCCCTCGCGCCCCTCGGCCCAGCAGCCGAGCAGGTCGCGGACGTAGATCAGCCCCTCGACGTTATCTATCTGCTCGCGGTAGACGGGCAGGCGCGAGTATTTCGACTCGACGACGGCGTCGCGCGCCTCGCGCACGTTGGCCGTGATGGGGAGCGCCACGATGTCCGTGCGCGGAGTCATGATCTCGCCGGCGCGCGTCTCGCCGAACTCGATGATGTTCTGGATGCGCTCGCGCTCCTCCTCTTCGAGGATGCCCTCCTCCTCGCCGACCTCGATGAGCGCTTGGAGGTCGCTGCCGTCGTCGTCCTCGTCGCCGCCGTCGTCGGCCGCGTCGGCCGCCTGCGTGACGTGCGGGTCGGCGCGGCGCGAGCGCTCGGCGGCCGACTGCCGCCGAGCGGCCGCGAGCGAGAGCGCGCCGTAGAAGGGGCGCAGCACGGGGAGGAAGGTGAGCAGCGTCCGCTCCGGGTTCCGCTTCGCCAGCAGGCGCGGGATGATCTGGCGGAAGACGATGGTCAGCGCCAGCCCCATGAAGAAGGCGATGAGCAGGAAGCGGCGCTGCGCCCCGAAGAACTGGTACGAGATCGAGGTGACGAGCACGGCCGCGGCCACGAGCAGCACCTGAATGACGGCGTTGAGGGTGAAGCGGAAGCGCGGGCGGTCTTCGAGGATTTCGCTGAGGAAGGTGGTGTCGCGCCGGCCCCGCTCCTCCCGCTCCGTAATCAACCGCCGCAGGCCCACGTCGCTCAACTGCCCGAAGGCCATGTCCACCGTCGCGACGAACGCCAGCGCGATGAGCAGCACGCACGTGATCCCGATCTCTAGCTGGATTTCCATATCAGCAAGTAGTCAGCAGACGGTAGTCAGTAGACGGTAGAAAAGCAGCGGCTTCCTACTGTCTACTGACTACTGTCTACTGTCTACTGTCCGCATTATATTCCAAGTCGGCGGCGCAGGCGGAGTTCGAGCGCGTTCATCTCGCCCCCGTCCGTCTCGTGGTCGTACCCGCACAGGTGCAGCAGCCCGTGCAGGATCAACTGCTCCACCTCGTTCTCGAACGTCAGCCCCGCCTCCCCCGCCTGCCGCGCCGCCTGCTCCACCGAAATCACCACGTCCCCCAACGTCTCCCCCTCGCCCCCCTCGAAATCCTCCCGCCCGGCCGGGAACGACAACACGTCCGTCGTCCCCCGCTTCCCCCGCCACCTCCGGTTCAACTCCCTCATCGCCCTGTCCGACACGAACGCCACGGTGACCCCCGCCCCCCCCGCCGGCACCACCCTCAAAGCCCTCTCCACGAACGCCCGCCAGCGCCCGCCGTCCATCGGCCTCCTCCGCTGGCGGTTCACAATTTCAAATATCATCCGCTTTAGCCGAGGGCAGATACGAACTCTCCGGCATTGTCTTCTTCTCGTCAGGTGACATAAAGGGTCTCGCCGTACTTGTCCCAAGCCCACGCGGCGGCGGTGATGGCGGCGGATGAGGCGTCCATGTCAGGCGTTGGGGTTGGGGTTCTTGGCCGTGTGCTGCTCGTAGGCGCGGATGATCATCTGGACGAGGCGGTGGCGCACCACGTCCTTGTCGGTGAAGTAGACGAACTCGATGCCCTCGACTTTGGAGAGGATGCGCTCGGCCTCGATGAGGCCGCTGCGCTTGCCCGTGGGCAGGTCGATCTGCGTCACGTCGCCGGTGACGACGCACTTCGAGCCGAACCCGATGCGCGTCAGGGCCATCTTCATCTGCTCGCTCGTCGTGTTCTGCGCCTCGTCGAGGATGATGAAGGCGTCGGCGAGCGTCCTCCCGCGCATGAAGGCGAGGGGGGCGACTTCGATGATGCGCTTCTCCAGCATGCGGGTGACGCGCTCGGCTTCGATGAGGTCGAAGAGGGCGTCGTAGAGGGGGCGGAGGTAGGGGTCGACTTTCTCCTGAAGGTCGCCGGGGAGGAAGCCGAGGCGCTCGCCGGCCTCGACCGCGGGGCGGGCGAGGATGATGCGGCTGACCTGCTTCTGCATGAGGGCCTGGATGGCCATGGCGACGGCGAGGTAGGACTTGCCCGTCCCGGCCGGGCCGATGCCGAAGACGATGTCGTTGTTCTGGATGGCCTCGATGTAGCGGCGCTGGGTGGCCGA
>DATMVI010000010.1:0-4961 GCA_035563275.1 Pyrinomonadaceae bacterium | reverse complement strand
GCGCAGGCTCCGCGGGGCGGCGAGCCGGCGCGGGCGCGCATGGTGGACGTGGCGGCCGCGCCGGCCGCGGCCGAGCCGGAGTTCGCGCGCGACGAATCGTCGAAGACGGTGATCACCGAGACGGACGTGCGCGACCTGCCGGAGGGCGCGCGGCTGCGCGTCGCCGAGTCGGCGCGACTCACGCCGCTCGCGGCCGACATCGTGCGCGAGCGGCGCATCGAGCTTGTCCGCCGCGTGCCGCGCCGCGGCCCTTCGGCCGAGAAGATCGTCGCCGTCGGGGCCGACCACGGCGGCTTCGCCCTGAAGGAGGAGCTGAAAACCCTCCTCGCCGAACTCGGCCACCGCGTCCGCGACTTCGGCACGCACTCGACCGACGCCGTCGATTACCCCGACTTCGCCCACGCCGTCGCGCGCGCCGTCTCCGAGGGCAGCGCCGACCTCGGCATCATCGTGGACGGCGCCGGCGTCGGCTCGGCCATGACGGCCAACAAAGTGCCCGGCGTCCGCGCCGCCGCCTGCTACGACCCCAAAGTCGCGCGCAACTCGCGCGAGCACAACGACGCCAACGTCCTCACCCTCGGCAGCGGCACGATCGACTCCCGACAGATGCGCGAGATCGTCCGGGTCTGGCTCTCCGCCGAAATCACCGAGGAGCGCCACCGCCGCCGCGTCGCCAAGATCGAGGCCGTCGAGCGGCAGTACCGTAGCTGACGGCGGTACTTGTCTTCGTTGCCGGCGAACAGGCACAGTGGTGATAAAATTAAATCCTAAAGTCCCGCCGGGGAGCCTTCTGCGATGGGCAAATTCGAGAAGCTGATGCTTCAAATCCTCCGCGGGACGTCGGACGCCAACATTCTGTTCGACGATTTATGCCAGTTGCTAAGGCGCCTCGGTTTTGAGGAGCGCATTCGGGGCAGCCACCACAGTTTCAGGAGAGCGGGCGTCGAGGAGAAAATCAACCTGCAACGCGATGACGGTAAGGCCAAGCCGTATCAGGTGCGCCAAGTGCGCGCCGTCATCCTTCGGTATAAGCTCGGAGGCTAAGGATTATGCATAAGTATGAAGTCATCATCTACTGGAGTAACGAAGACCAGTCTTTCATCGCCGAAGTCCCCGAACTCCCCGGCTGTGTGGCCCACGGGGACACACAGGCCGCGGCGCTCGAAAACGCCGACGAGGCGATTCAGCTGTGGATTGATACCGCGAACGAGTTCGGCGACCCCGTGCCCGAGCCGAAAGGGCAGCGTTTAATGCTCGCCTGATCTGCCCGATCCGATGCGAATTGTCGATCAGGAGTACCCTCCAATGTCTTACTCAACTAACGGAGATTTCGAGCGCCTCGTCGAGCAGATTACGGACGTGATCGTGGCGCGGCTGGACGGGGAGCGGCAGGGGGACGGGGCGTGCGGGTGCTCGAACGTCTGCTTCAACCGGTGCCCGGAGCGGATGCAGCGGATCGTGGACGCGGGGGCCGCGCGGATCGGGCTGGTGCTGGGCGAGGCGGCGACGGCGAGCGACTGGGCGTCGCTCGTCGACCACACGCTCCTGAAGCCGGAGGCGAGCGAGGCCGACATCCAAAGGCTGTGCGAGGAGGCCGCGCGCCACGGCTTCGCCAGCGTGTGCGTGAACCCGACGTGGGTGCGCGCCTCGGCCTGCCACCTGCGCGGCTCGGGCGTGCCCGTCTGCACCGTCGTCGGCTTCCCGCTGGGCGCGACGCTCGCCGACGTGAAGGCTTACGAGGCGCGGCGCGCCATCTTCGACGGGGCGCGCGAGGTGGACATGGTCATCAACGTCGGCGCGCTGAAGAGCGGCGACGACTGCGCCGTCGAGCACGACATCCGCGCCGTGGTCGAGGCGGCGCACGAGCACGGCGTGCTGGTCAAGACGATTATCGAGACGGCGCTTCTGACCGACGAGGAGAAGGTGCGCGCGTGTCTGGCGGCGAAGGCGGCGGGCGCCGACTTCGTCAAGACCTCGACGGGGTTCGCCAAGTCGGGCGCGACCGTCTCGGACGTGGCGCTGATGCGGCAGACGGTGGGCGGCGAGATGGGCGTCAAGGCGGCCGGCGGCGTCAAGGGCATCGAGGACGCGCGCGCGATGGTCGCGGCCGGCGCGACCCGCATCGGCGCGAGCGTCGGCGTCAAGATCGCGCAGGAGGCTTCGGGGGTGCGCCCGACCGCGGCGGCCGCCGCCTACTGAAAGTTCGCCGAAGCGACGGGGCCCCGGCCCGGAACTTTTGTCCCTCCTTGAATCGCCGCGCCTTCCGGTCTATGCTCGGGACATCTTTAAATCCGGACAACTGGGGAAGGTGAACTGAGATGGCGGCGAAGCGACCGAACATTCTGGCTGTGATCCTCGGCGGCGGCGCGGGCACGCGCCTGTCGCCCCTGACGACCCAACGCTCGAAGCCGGCCGTCCCGCTCGGCGGCAAGTACCGGCTCGTGGACATCCCCATCTCGAACTGCATCAACTCCGACATCCTCCGCATCTTCGTGCTGACGCAGTACAACTCCGCGTCGCTCAACAAGCACATCGCGCAGACCTACCGCTTCTCGCACTTCTCGAACGGCTTCGTCGAAATCCTCGCCGCCGAGCAGACGCCGCAGAACCCGCAGTGGTTTCAGGGCACGGCCGACGCCGTCCGCCAAGTCCTGCCGCACATCCGCGGCTGGGGCATCGACACGCTGCTGATCCTCTCGGGCGACCACCTCTACCGGATGGACTATCGCAAGTTCATCGCGCGCCACTTCGAGACCAACGCCGACGTGACCATCTCGGTCATCCCGTTCGTGCGCGAGCAGGCCGAAGACTTCGGGCTGATGAAAGTCGACCCGACGGGGCGCGTCTTGGAGTTCCGCGAGAAGCCGAAGGGGCAGGCGCTCGAAGAGATGCGCGTGGACACCTCGGCCTTCGGCCTCTCGGCCGAGGAGGCGGCGCGCCGCCCGTTCCTCGCCTCGATGGGCATCTACGTCTTCAACTACCAGTGGCTCGAAGACCTGCTCGCGCGCGACGAGACGGGGATGGACTTCGGCAAGCAGGTCATCCCGGCCGCCATCCAGTGCTGCAACGTGCAGTCCTACATGTTCGACGACTACTGGGAGGACATCGGGACCATCGCCGCCTTCCATCAGGCCAACCTCGACCTGACGGCCGTCGTGCCGAAGTTCAACCTCTTCGACACCGAGGCCCCCATCTACACGCGCGCGCGCTTCCTGCCGCCGTCGAAGATCAACCAGTGCCACGTCACGCAGTCCATCATCAGCGAGGGCTGCATCATGAACCGCGCCGTCATCAACCGCTCGCTCATCGGCATCCGCACGCGCATCGACTTCGGCGCGCAGATCGAGGACACCTACGTGATGGGCGCGGACTACTACCAGAGCATCGCCGACATGGACGCGGACGCGCGCCGCGGCGTGCCCCGCATCGGCATCGGCGAGGGCTCCGTCATCCGCAACGCCATCGTGGACAAGAACGCGCGCATCGGCGCGGGCGTCCGCCTCGTCAACGAGCGCAGGGTGCGGGAGCTCGTCGCCCCCGACGAGAGCTACTTTATCCGCGACGGCATCATCATCGTCCCCAAGGACGCGGTCGTGCGCGACGGCACGGTGGTGTGAGGGAGTAGTCAGTAGTCAGTAGTCAGTAGTCAGTAGTCAGTAGAAAAACCGCCCCCGCCACGTAGCCGTCGTGGCGGGGGCGGTTTGCGTTTTGAGACACCTACTGACTACTGACTACTGACTACTGTCTACTCATTCGTCACCCCGCCGCGCCCGCGGGCGAACTGGCGCGGGCGCAGCTCGGGGGCGGCGGGGCTGCGGGGCGTGGCGTCCTGCGCGGTGTCGTCGGCGCGGCCCGCGCCCGTCGGCCTGTAGAGGTAGCTGTCGCGGGCGCGGACGACGAGGTTCGGGCGCTTGACGCGCACCCTGATCTGCCGCCGCTCGGCGGCCGCCGACTGCCGCGAAGGGTAGTAGCCGAGGCTGTACTGGCGGCGCAGCTCCTCGGCGATGTTGGTGAAGGAGCGTTCGAGGTGGTAGAGGTCGGCGGCGTCGTGGTGCCGGCCGCCGGTCATCTCGGCGAGGCGGCGCAGGTACTCGCCCGCGCGCCGGTAGTCGTCGGGCGACGAGCCGCGCCCGCCGCCCCCGCCGCCCGGGTAGGGGTTGCCGCCGCCGATGATGACGCCGCCGATGATGATGTCGCCGAGGATGCCGCCGATGCCGCGGCCCCTGCGCCGGCGCGGGTAGCGCGTCGGCCCCGGCCAGTTGCCGCCGCCGCCCGGGTTCACCGCCGCCGAGGTGTCGTACTGCACCGGGTAGATGAGAGCGTCGAGTTCCTCGGCGTCGGCGAGCGTGCTCCGGTAGCTGGCGCGCTTGCTCGTCGTGTCCACGCCGTCGGTGAAGAGGACGATAGCCTTGCGGCCGCTGACGCGCGCGAGCTGCTGCTTGACGACGTACTCGACCGCGTCGTAGAGGCGCGTGCCCTCGCCGACGCGCGTGCGCCGGACGGCGTCGCGCAGCAGGCGGCGGTCGTTGGTCGGCGGCGAGAGCAGGCGCACGTCGTCGTCGAAGGAGACGACGAGGACGCGGTCCACGGGGCGGAGCTGGTCGAGGAAGGCGATGGCCGCGTTCTGTATCTCGTCGAGCTGGAAGCGCGTCGAGCCGCTGGTGTCGAGGACGAGGGCGACGGTGAAGGGCTGCTCGACGGTGGCGAAGTAGGAGACCTCCTGCTCGACGCCGTCCTCGAAGATGCGGAAGTCTTCCTTGCGCAGGCCCGAGATGAAGCGCCCGTCGCGGTCGAGCACGGAGACGGGGATGGGGACGAGCGCCGTGTTGACGCGCACCACCTCGTCCTCGCCGACCTCCTCCTCGCCGCCCGCGTCGCGGACGGTCGCGTCGGCGGCCGGGCGCTGGGTCGTCGTCGTGCGCGGGAAGGGCGTGGGCGCGGTGGACGGGCGCGGCGTCGCG
>DATMVI010000009.1:0-6284 GCA_035563275.1 Pyrinomonadaceae bacterium | reverse complement strand
CGTCCCGGCCGGGGCCGAGACGGCGGCCGCGCAGACGCAAGCCGCCGCGGCCGCGAGCGAAGCGCCCGCCGGGACGGCCGCGGCCGCGGCCGACAGGGCGTGGTACGCGCGCGCCTACGATTCCGTGCGCGGCTACCTGCGCCCCGTCCGCCCTTCGGTCTCCTTCAACCTCGTGGACGGCATGATCCGCATGGCCTTCTTCCTCATCATGATCTTCAGCTTCTCGCTGATGAAGGACATCCGGCGCGTCTTCGAGTACCACGGGGCCGAGCACAAGACGGTCTTCACGTGGGAGGCGGGCCTGCCGCTGACGGTCGAGAACGCGCGCGTGCAGCCGCGCCAGCACCCGCGCTGCGGGACGAGCTTCCTGATGGTCGTGATGCTCGTCTCCATCGTCCTCTTCTCGGTGGTGAAGTTCGACTCGCTGCTGTACAACATGCTGACGCGCGTCGCCCTCATCCCCGTCATCGCCGGCATCTCCTACGAGATCATCCGGCTCTCGGCGAAGAAGGAGGGCGGCTTCGTCTTCAAGCTCATCACGCTGCCGGGCGTCTGGCTGCAAAACATCACGACGAAGGAGCCCGACGACCAGCAGCTCGAAGTCGCCCTCGTCGCGCTCAAGGAGTCCCTGAAGTTGGAGCCGCGGCCGCGGGAGGCGGCCGTCACGCCGCTGGCTTAAAAGGGCGACGGGCGCCGGGGCCGGGTTTAAGCGCCCGCCCTTCCCGGCCCCCGGCGCCCGGCACCTCTGATTTAAAGTTATGCTGGAAAAACTCGAACAGATCGAAGCGCGCTACGAGGCGCTGACCGAGGAGCTTTCGTCGCCGGAGGTTTACTCCGACCCGGCGAACTACGCGAAGTTCAACAAGCAGCACCGCGGCTTGGGCGAGGTCGTCGCGAAGTACCGCGAGTGGAAGCAGCTCAGGTCGGAGCTGACCGGCGCGAAGGAACTCCTCGACTCGTCGGACGACGAGGAGATGCGCGAGCTGGCGCGCGTCGAGCTGGCCGAACTCGAAGGGCGGCTGGCGAAGAACGAGGAGGAGCTGCGCGTCCTGCTGCTGCCGCGCGACCCGAACGACGAGAAGAACGTGATCCTCGAAATCCGCGCCGGCACGGGCGGCGACGAGGCCACGCTCTTCGCCGCCGAGATGCTCAGGATGTACGGCCGCTTCGCCGAGCGGCAGGGCTGGAAGTTGGAAGTCCTCGAAGCCTCCGAGTCCGGCATCGGCGGCCTCAAAGAGGCCGTCGCCGTCATCGAGGGCGACAAGGTCTACTCGCGCCTCAAGCACGAGTCGGGCGTCCACCGCGTCCAGCGCGTCCCGCAGACCGAGGCGTCGGGGCGCATCCACACCTCGGCCGTCACCGTCGCCGTCCTCCCCGAGGCCGAGGAGGTGGACGTGAAGATCAACCCCAACGACCTGCGCATCGACACCTTCTGCTCCTCCGGCCCCGGCGGCCAGTCCGTCAACACCACCTACTCGGCCGTCCGCATCACGCACCAGCCGACGGGCCTCGTGGTCTCGATGCAGGACGAGAAGTCGCAGATCAAGAACCGCGACAAGGCGATGCGCGTGCTGCGCGCGCGCTTGCAGGAGCTCGAAGAGCAGAAGCAGCATGAGGCGCTGGCGAGCGAGCGCCGCTCGATGGTCGGCTCGGGCGACCGCTCCGAGAAGATACGCACCTACAACTTCAAGGAGAACCGCGTCTCCGACCACCGCATCGGCCTCACCATCCACCAGCTCGACCTCGTCATGGAGGGCCAGCTCGACGAGCTGGTCAACGCCCTCGTCACGCACTATCAGGCCGAGAAGCTCAAGGCCGAGACGGTCGCGGCTTAGGGGGAGACGGAAGTGGGCCGCCTCACCCTCCGCGCGCCGCTGCTCCTGACCGCGCTCGCCTGCCTCACGCTGCCCGCGGCCGCGCAGCCCGCGCCCGCCGCCGCGCCGCAGGACGAGGCGCTGCGGCAGGAGTTGTTGGGCATGTACGAGGCCGACCAAGCCGTGCGCCGGCGGCTCGTCGGCGAGGCCGTGCGGGACGAGGCCTTGCTGCGTGAGATCATGGCGCTCGACGCGGCGCACACGAGGCGGCTGCGCGAAATCTTCGACGCGCACGGCTTCCCCGGCGTCCGCATGGTCGGCAAGGAGGCGATGCAGGCGGTCGTCACGATGGTCGTCCACGGCCCCTCGCTCGAACTCAAGCGGCTGGCGCTCGCGCCGCTGCTTGAGGCCGCGCGCCGCGGCGAGGCGCCGATGTCGGTCTACGCCGGCATGCTCGACACCGTGCTGCGCGGCGAGGGCCAGCCGCAAATCTACGGCACGAAGTTCGAGTTCGCCGGCGGCGGGCTCGCCCTCGCGCCGACCAGAGACTTGAAGGGGCTGGCCGCGCGCCGCGCGAAGGTCGGGCTGATGCCGCTCGCCGAGTACATGAAGGGCCTCGAAGAGATGTACAAAGTCCCGGTCACGGCCCCCGGCGTCCCGCGCTGAACCCCGCCCGCAATGGAATCGAAGACGCGCATCATCCTCGTCCGCCACGGGCAGTCGCAGGGCAACGCCGAGCAGCGCTTCGGCGGCCACTCGCCGACGCCCTTGAGCGACCTCGGCCGCGCGCAGGCCGAGGCGACGGCGCGCGCGCTCGGCGGCGAGGGCGTCGCGGCCATCTATTCGAGCGACCTTCTGCGCGCCGTGCAGACGGCCGAGCCCCTCGCGCGCCGGACGGGGCTCGAAATCGTCCGCGCCGACGCCTTCCGCGAGCGCAGCGTCGGCCGGATGGAAGGCTTGACCTTTGAAGACGCCGCGCGCCGGTTCCCCGACGAGTACGCCGCGCTGCTGCGGCGCGACTTCGAGCACGTCCTTCCGGGCGGCGAGAGCTACCGCCAACTGCTCGACCGCGCCGCGCGCGAACTCGACGCGGCCGTCGCGCGACACCGCGGCTCGGCCGTCGCCGTCTTCTCCCACACCGGCACCATCTGCATCCTCGTCCTCCACCTCATGGGCGCGCTCGACGCGCCGGAGCTGCGCCCCGTCTGGATCAGCACCTCCAACTGCGGCGTCACCCGCATCGACATCAACCACGGCGGCCTCCTCCGCGTCCTCGCCGTCAACGACACGCGCCACCTCGCCGGCCTTTAACCCGCGCTTCGGGTTTCGAGCCGAAGGCAACCTCGGGACGCGAAAACCGAAACTTACGACCACCAACTCGTCGTTTGACAACTACGCGCGCGGCCTTTAACTTTTTCGCGCCCCCCTCGCCAGTTCTTTTCGCCCGGAGTCCTTCTGAAGGTGAGAATCGCATGCCGAAACTTCTGTTGATCCTGTGCCAGCTCGCGGCCTTCGCGCCGCCTCTGCCCGCGCCCGACTTGGCGGGCTCGCCGGCATTTCAGACGCCGCAGGCCCGCGCCTCGTCTCTGAAGAACCTGCCGGCGAAGGCCAAGCGGTTCGCGCTCGTCGTCGGCGTGGACAAGTACGCGGACACGCAGATTTCGACTCTGGGCGGGGCGTCGAACGACGCGCGGGCGCTGGCGAAGGCGCTCGTCGAGCACGCCGGCTTCCCCGCCGATCAGGTCGTGCTGCTCTCCTCCGACCAGCCCGAGGAGCGCCACCCGACGCGCGGCAACGTCCTGCGCCGCCTGTCGAACCTCGCCACCGTCGTCCCTAAAGACGGGCTGCTCCTCTTCGCCTTCGCCGGCCACGGCATGGAGCGGGGCGGGCAGGCCTTCCTGCTCCCCTCGGACGCGCAAGTCTCCGACGACGTGACGCTGCTGGAGCAGACCGCCGTCAACGTCCTGCAAATCAAGGACTGGGTGAGGAAGACCGGCGTCAGGCAAGTCCTGATGATCCTCGACGCCTGCCGCAACGACCCGGCGGGCCGCGCCAACGCCGACAACCCGCTGACGGCGACCTACACGCGCGGCTTCGACTTCGACGTGCGCAACCGCGAGGTCGAGGCGTTCGTCACGCTCTACGCCACGGCCATCGGCCACCGCGCCTACGAGTTCAAGGAGAAGCGACAGGGCTACTTCACGTGGGCTCTGGTCGAGGGGCTGAAGGGCGCGGCCGCCAACGAGCGCGGCGAGGTGACTTTGGACGGCCTCGTCGGCTACTTGCAGGAGCGCGTGCCCAAGCAGGTCAAGCTCGACCTCGGCGCGGGCAAGATGCAGCGCCCCTTCGCCGTCGTCGAGGGCTACAAGGCCGACGAGCTCGTCTTAAGCGTCGCCGCCCCGTCGAAGGAGGGGCGCGGCCTCGCGGCGGCCGAGAAGGTGACGGAAGACCTCGACACGAAGGCCGTAGACCCCTCGGAGGGGAAGGCCGTTGACCCTTCGGAGGTGCGCGCCGAGGCGGGGCGCGAGACGGCCGCGCCCGTCAGCCTCGAAGGGACGACGTGGGAGGGCGAAGGCGAGAACGGCCCGTACACGGTCGAGTTCCTCGCGGGCGGCCGGCTCCGCTACAAGAACGCCTTCATCGAGCAGGCCACGGGCGGGTCTTGGAAGCAGGCGGGCGCGCACGTGCAAATCTCCGTCGGGGGCTACTCCAACTGGAACGGGAAGCTCACGGGCGGCGAGATGAAGGGCACGGGCGCGAACGCCTCGGGCGAGAAGTGGGACTGGACGATGAAGCCGAAGGCGAAATGAGCGTCGCGCCTCCGAGCCCCGGCGGGCGGCCTTTCGGCGGGGCTCGGCGTTCGGTCTGACGGCAGTTCGTTTCAACACCGGGGCCGCGGGGTTCTCAAGGAGTTCGCGGAGAAAGGCAATCGTCTTCTCCCTGAACCCCTTGAGGCCCCCGCGGCCCCGGCGTTACGTCCCGCCCGACCTCACGACTCAACAGTCCATTATAACCGGCTTCGCCGCGCCGCCGTTCGCCCCCGGCATCGCGGCGACGGCCTCGGCCGCCGCGGCGAAGGGCGTGAGGGCCTTGAGGCTGGCCTGATACTGCTCGCTCAGGCCGAACTCGGCCGCGCCCTCGATCATCGCGTTCAGCTCCTCCTTGACCGGCGGCCGCTCCGGCCCGACCTTGTCGGCGTCGGCGACGAGGATGTCGGCCTCGACCTCCTTCTCCTTGCCGCCGGCCTCCTCCACCACGGCCCTGACCTTGATCGGGTGGTTGCCGCGCTCCTTCTCCCTCAGCTTGAGGAAGTCGAGCGTCGTCTTTGGCAGCCTGTAGAGGACGCCCTCGGCCACCTGCCCCGGCGCGCTGACGAGGTTCGGGTAGCCGCCGACCGAGCCGTCCGGGGCCATGTTGAAGCTGACGCGGTAGTCGCGCAGTTTGCACCTGCGCGCGCCCGCCTTCTCGGCGTCGGCGTTGCCGGGGTCGCCCGCCCAGTTGAGCAGCTCGCGCACCCGCGCGCTCGACATGTTCGGGCCGTAGGCGACGTAGGGCACGGTCTCCTCCTTCGTCCCGAAGATGGGCAGCGCCTTGAGCAGCGGGTTCTCCGACTCGACGGCGACGAAGCCGGAGAGGACGCCGCCGCTCGTCAACCCCCGGCCCCGCGCGCTGATCTGGAACTGCGGCAGGGGGTTGTCGAAGAGGTCGGAGACGAAGCGCTCGCCCATCCGGTTGAGGAAGATGAAGCCGAGGTGGTAGCTCTTCTGCTGCACGTCGAGTTTGGCGTTGGCCTTCAGCTCGCTCAGCTCCCTGAGGCACGACTGCTTCTCGTTGTCGCCGAGCACCTGCCCGGCCCGGCCGAACATCGTCACGCAGTGGTCGTAGACCTTGTCGAAGTGGATGTTGGTGAGGTACTTCGAGACGAACCTCATTCGGTCGCGGGCGCGCAGCCGGTCGATCTCCGACTCCATGAACTTGAAGATGATCTTGACCATCTGGTCGGGGCCGAACGAGACGTTCTCCTCGCCGACCTTGATGTTGAAGAGCTTCGACCGCAGGAGCAGCATCGCGCCGACGCCGGCCGCCACCGCGTACTGCAACTCCACCATGTCGTCCACGCCGCGGAAGTCGTCCGGCTTGCCCGTCGCGAGCGCGAGGAAGTAGAGCGCGAAGACGGCCACCGCGCCGTTCAGGACGTGGTAGAAGAGCGAGTGCCACGTCTTGAGCGCCTTCAAGGGCTCGTCGCTGAACTTGCTGATGATCTCGGCGAAGGCCGTCGCCATCCCGAGCGCGAAGGGCCAGAAGTAGAGCAGGCGATCCACCCGCCACGCCGCCAACGCGGCCGCGGCCAGCGCGATGATGTACCAGACGTGGACGCTCAGGCCCCGCACCAGCGGGACGACGACCGCGAGGGCGAAGAGCGCGGCGACGGGCGTGAGGATGTAATGCTCTCTGGCGAAATCCCAGACG
>DATMVI010000008.1:0-2814 GCA_035563275.1 Pyrinomonadaceae bacterium | reverse complement strand
GGGCGAGGGTCGCTGCGGGGCGGCCGCCGCGCCCGCGGGCGGCGCGGGCTTTTGCTGCTGCGCGGACGCGGCGGGGCCTTCGGAGCAACCGAGGACGGCCAGAGAAAAGACGGCCGCGGCCGTGAGCACGAAACGGCGGTTGGCGCTGACGGGCGCGGGCCTCGGCTGCGTCGGCTTGCCGGAACACTTCTGATGTTTCATGCGGGAGATTAAAGTCCGCGATTGTTGCCGGAATATTCCCGCGGCGTGGATATTTGATTGAAGGTGGCGCGGGGCGGGGCGCGACGCGGGGGGCGCGGAGCAGGCGATTGTCCTACTTCGCGCACCCCGCGCGCGCTCTGTGAACCCCGCGTTGAAATCTGCCGCCGCACAAATTTCTTGACAACGGGGCCGGCTAAATACTAGAAACCCTTTCGTTAATCCTTGCGACAAAGCGCTTGCCCCGGAGCCCGCGGAGAGTCCATCCCCGCGCGGGAACAGGCCCTGCCACCGCGACCGTCATCAACGTTTCGGAAAGGTCGAACGCCGGAGCATGAGAAGACTCCGCCCCGTGACAAGCCTCGCGCTCGCGGCCGTCGCCGCCCTCGTCCTCCTGCCCCGACTCGCGCGGGCGCAACTCCTCAACGACCCCGTGGACGTGGCCGAAGACTTCCGCCGGGCGGAGCACGCCTACTTCGTCGCCAGCAAGGTGACGGCGTTCGACACGGCGACCGGCGCGGGCACGCTCCGCTGGGACAGGTACGCGCGCGGCACGACGCTCTCCTTCAACAAGGTCGACGCGACGCTCGGCCGCGCGCGCGCCACGGAGTTCCCCGCCACCGAGTACGACCAAGACCCGGAGCTGCCTTTCTCGATCACCTTCGTCGGCCCGCGCACGGTGCGCCTGCGCTTCGCGACGCGGCCCGCGCCGCCCGGCGACGGCGCGTCGCTCATGCTCGACGGCCCGGTGCGCGCCGACGCCTCGTGGCGCGTCGCGCAGACCGGCGGCGACGTGACGTGGACGGGCGCGCACGGCCGCGTCCGGCTCGTCAGAGACCCGTGGCGCGTCGAGTTCTACGACGCCGCGGGCCGCCTGCTCACGCGCACGCAGAGCGCGGGCGACCCGGCCACCTACTTCACGACCGTCCCTTTCTCCTTCGTCCGCCGCGCCTCAGACCTCGCGCACCGCGCGGCCGCCACCTTCCAGCTCGCGCACGACGAGAAAATCTTCGGCACGGGCGAGTCGTTCACGCGCCTCGACAAGCGCGGGCAGAAGGTCAACGCGTGGACGCGCGACGGCATGGGCGCGCAGAACGAGTTCATGTACAAGCCCGTGCCCTTCTTCCTTTCGAGCCGCGGCTACGGCCTCTTCGCGCACACCTCGGCCCCCGTCACCTTCGACTTCGGCAAGACCTTCGACCAGCACAACACCGTCTACGCCGCCGACGAGCAGCTCGACCTCTTCGTCTTCCTCGGCGACCCGAAAGAGGTGCTCTCCGAGTACACGCGGCTGACCGGCCGCAGCCCCGTCCCGCCGCTCTGGTCGTTCGGCTTCTGGATGAGCCGCATCACCTACAAGTCCGAGGCCGAGGTGCGCGACGTGGCGCGCAAGCTCCGCCGGCACCGCATCCCCTCGGACGTGATCCACCTCGACACCGGCTGGTTCGAGACCGACTGGCGGAGCAACTTCGAGTTCTCGCGCGCGCGCTTCCCCGACCCGGCGAAGATGATCGCCGACCTGCGCCGGCAGGGCTTCCGCGTGAGCCTCTGGCAGTACACCTACTTCACCCCGAAGAACGAGCTGTTCGGCGAGGTCGTCTCGAAGGGTTACCACGTCCGCAACGAGTCGGGCGGGCCGCCCTTCGAGGACGCGGTTCTGGACGTGAGCAACCCCGAGGCGGTGAGGTGGTACCAGTCGAAGCTCGCGCGCCTGCTGAAGATGGGCGTCGCGGCCATCAAAGCCGACTTCGGCGAGGGCGCGCCGCCGGCTGGCCTCTACGCCTCGGGCCGCACGGGCCTCTACGAGCACAACCTCTACCCCCTGCGCTACAACAAGGCGGTGGCCGACATCACGCGCGAGACGACGGGCGAGCAGATCATCTGGGCGAGGGCCGCGTGGGCCGGCAGCCAGCGCTACCCCGTCCACTGGGGCGGCGACGCCGAGAACACGGACTCGGCGATGGCCGCCACCCTGCGCGGCGGGCTCTCGCTCGGCCTCTCCGGCTTCACCTTCTGGAGCCACGACGCGGGCGGCTTCGTCCGCCGCGCCCCGCGCGACCTCTACCGCCGCTGGCTGGCGTGGGGCGCGCTCAGCTCGCACACGCGCGCCCACGGCGAGCCGCCGCGCGAGCCGTGGGAGTACGACGAGGCCCTGACGGAAGACTTCCGCCGCGCGCTCGGCCTCCGCTACTCGCTCATGCCCTACATCCTCGCGCAGGCGAAGGACTCCGCGGCGCGCGGCTTCCCCATGCTGCGCGCGCTCTTCTTCGAGTTCCCCGAAGACCCGACCTCTTGGACAATCGAGGACGAGTACATGTTCGGCGCCGACCTGCTCGTCGCGCCCCTGATGGACGAGGGCGCGAGCGCGCGCCGCGTCTACCTGCCGCCGGGCGCGTGGGTGGATTACCAGACCGGCAAGGTTTACCGCGGCGCGCGGTGGCACCGCGTCGAGGCGGGGCCGATCCCCGTCGTGCTGCTCGCCAGAGACCACTCGGTCATCCCGCACGTCGGGGTCGCGCAGAGCACGGACGAGATAGACTGGACGAACGTCGAGCTGCGCGTCTTCAGCACGGACGGCGCGCGGGCCGGCGGCCTCTTCGCGCTCCCGCAGGGGCC
>DATMVI010000007.1:0-11440 GCA_035563275.1 Pyrinomonadaceae bacterium | reverse complement strand
TCGCGGGCGCGCTCCACCGCGCCTTCTCCGTCTTCGTTTTCGACGGGCGCGGCCGGCTCCTGCTTCAGAAGCGCGCGGCGGGGAAGTACCACTCGGCCGGCCTCTGGTCGAACACGGCCTGCGGCCACCCGCGGCCGGGCGAGGCCACGGCCGAGGCCGCGCGCCGGCGGCTGCGCGAGGAGATGAACTTCGACTGCGAACTGCGCGAGGCGTTCGACTTCATCTACCGCGCCGAACTGGCCGGCGGCCTCGTCGAGCACGAGTTCGACCACGTCTTCGTGGGCTTCTACGACGGCGAGCCCGCGCCCGACGCGGCCGAGGTCGAGGACTGGAAATGGGTGAGCATGCCCGAGTTGCGGCGCGCGCTTGAGTCGGAGCCGGAGAGCTACAGCCGCTGGCTGAAGCTGGCCGTCGCCGGCCGCGGCTGGCGCCGCGTCGAAGAAATCATCAAGCCAACGAAGAACTAAGAATTAAGAATTAAAAATTAAGAATGACGTGGCGAGGATTCGTGAAGCTTCCCGGGGCGCAACACTCACAATTCTTAATTCTTAATTCTTAATTCTTAATTGAATTCGTACCGAGCCGTACACTCGATGTTCTACAAGCGTTCGGCAGCGCGGGCGGGGCGGGGCGGGAGTGGTTCGCCACGGCCCCGGCGCATCTGCCTGTGTTGACAGGAGATTGGCGGCTTCGGCCGGCGGGGCGCTGGCGAGTCCGGAGGTGGCATCCGGTTTGCACTTTTGCCCTTCGATGAAACCGAACGCAAGAAAACTGACCGCTCTCGCGGCCGGGCTGGCGGCCCTCTTGTGCCTGTCGCTCGCGCCGCGCCGCGCCGCCGCGCAGGCCGCAGGCCCCTCGGGCGAGGCGCAGACGGTGGCCGCCTTCGAGGCGCGCGCCAAGGACTATTCGCGTCTGCGCGAGGACTTGGAGGAGAAGCTGCCGAAGCTCTCCAAAGAGGCCAAGCCCGAGCAGATCGCGGCGCACAAGGAGACCTTTCAGGGGATGGTGAGGCAGGCGCGCGCCGGGGCCAAGCAAGGCGACGTGTTCACCCCGGAGATCGCCGCCGTCATCCGCGCGGTGATCAAAAGTGAGTACGCCGGGCAGGAGTTGCGCGAGCTGCGCGAGACGGTGATGGAGGCCGAGACGCAGGGCGTGCCGCTGCGCGTCAACTACCCGTACCCGGAGAGCGGGGAGCTGGTCGAGATGCCGCCCACGCTGCTGCTCAAGCTCCCGCAGTTGCCGAAGCAGTTGCGCTACCGCTTCGTCGGCACCAACCTCCTTCTGGTTGACCGGGAGAACGGCCTGATCGTTGACTACATGACGAGCGCCCTGCCGTAGGGGCGCGGTGAGAAGGGGTGAAGCTTATGAGACGGATTTTCGCGACGATGACGATGGCGGCCGCGCTCCTGCTCGGCGGCCTCGCCCACGATGCCCTCGGCCAGACCTACGCCACCGGCGCGAAGGTGGGGGCCGGCGCGGCCCCGCGCATCCTGTTGCCCGTCAGGGAAGGCTCAGTCCGCTTCCTCGTCATCGGCGACACGGGCACGGGCACCCAGCAGCAGAAGCAGTTGGCGGACGTGATGATCAAGAGCCGCGCGGCCTTCCCCTACGAGTTCGTCCTGATGCTCGGCGACAACATGTACGGCGGCGAGAAGCCGGCCGACTTCAAGGTCAAGTTCGAGGACGTTTACCGGCCGCTGCTCGACCAGAAGGTCACCTTCTACGCCTCGCTCGGCAACCACGACGAGTCGAACCAGCGCTTCTACGACCACTTCAACATGAAGGGCGAGGAGTATTACCGCCTTGAGAAGGGCGACGTTTCCTTCTACTCGCTCAACAGCAACTACATGGACAAGAAGCAGGTGCAGTGGCTCGAAGACGAGTTGTCGAGGGACGACTCGAAGTGGAAGGTCGCCTTCTTCCACCACCCGCCCTACTCGTCGGGCGGCAAGCACGGCTCCTCGTCGGGGCTGCGCAAGGTGGTCGAGCCGATCTTCCTCAAGCACGGCGTCAACGTCGTGCTCGCCGGCCACGAGCACTTCTACGAGCGCATCAAGCCGCAGAAGGGCATCTACTACTTCATCTCGGGCGCGGGCGGGAAGCTGCGCAAGGGCGACGTGAAGGAGAACTCGCCGCTCACCGAGGTGGCCTACGACAAGGACATGTCCTTCATGCTCGTCGAGATCGCCGGCGACGAGATGCACTTTCAGGTGCTCTCGCGCACGGGCGAGACCGTGGACTCGGGCGTCATCGCCCGGCAGGGCAGCGACGCTGCGGTGTCGCCGAACAAGAACTGAAAGCGGTTGAGCATCGGGCCAGACCACTTTCATACGGAGTTGACGGGGCGGGCACGGGGGGCGCGGAGAAGAAGTGAGTCTTCTCCGTGCCCCCGTGCCCGCCCCGCGTCGTCCGCGTTGAAATGAACGCCCGGCAGGCCCGACTCAGAAGCGCCCCCGTCGCCCGGTGACCGCCCGCCTCCCGTTCCGCGCGTGACGGGGAGCGCGCGGGGCTTTAAGATGGCCGCGAACGAAATCCCGCCGAAAGGACGCGCACATGCCCGAGCGACCGAAGATTGCTGACAACATGCTGGAGCTGATCGGCTACACGCCGCTGGTGCGTCTCAACCGCATCCCCGAACCCGGCTCGGCCGAGCTGATCGTCAAGCTCGAATCGCAGAACCCGATGGACTCGGTCAAAGACCGCATCGGCGCGGCCATGATCGAGGCGGCCGAGCGCGACGGCCTCATCAGTCCCGGCCGCACCGTCCTCGTCGAGCCGACCTCCGGCAACACCGGCATCGCGCTCGCCTTCGCGGCCGCCGTCAAAGGCTACCGCCTCGTCGTCACCATGCCCGAGACGGTGACCGAGGAGCGCCGCCGCGTGCTCACGGCGCTCGGCGCGGAGGTGGTGCTGACGCCGGGGGCCGAGGGGATGAAGGGCGCGATCAGAAGGGCCGCGGAGCTGGCCGGGGAGACGCCCGAGAGCTGGACGCCGGGTCAGTTTGAGAACCCGGCGAACCCGGAGGTTCACCGCCGCACGACGGCCGAGGAGCTTCTGGAGGACACCGATGGTCGCCTCGACGCCTTCGTCTCGGGCGTCGGCACGGGTGGCACGATCACGGGCGTGGGGCGCGTGTTGAAGGAGCGGGTCGGGGCGGGCGTGCTCGTCGTCGCGGTCGAGCCAGCGTCGTCGCCGGTGCTCTCGGGGGGCGAGCCGGGGCCGAACAAGATTCAGGGCATCGGCGCGGGCTTCGTGCCGCGCAACTACGACGCCTCGGTGGTTGACCGCGTGGTGAGCGTCGCCTACGAGGATGCGGTCGAGATGGCGCGCCGGCTCGGGCGCGAGGAGGGCATCTTCTGCGGCATCTCGTCGGGCGCGATCACGTGGGCGGCGCGCGAGCTGGCGCGCGAACTGGGCGAGGGCAAGCGCGTCGTCTCCGTCATCTGCGACTTCGGCGAACGCTACCTCTCGCACGAGCTGTTCGCCAACGCCTAGAGATTTCAACCGCCGCCCGCGGCCCCGTGTTCTTGCCGTCACCTGACGATCAGCTTGCCGCGCAGCATGCTCATGCCGCAGGTGAAGGTGAACTCGCCGGGCCGCTCGGGCGTGAACTCGACCGGCGTCGTGCGGAAGGCCGGCAGGTCGCGCGCGATGCGGAAGTCGCCGAAGACGACCTGCTCGCTGCACGAGTCGGCCTCGTCGCGGTAGAAGTTGAGCCGCACGGGGCGGCCGCGCTCGACCACGATCACGTCCGGCGAGTAGCCGCCCCTGATCGTCACCGTTATCTCCTGCACGCCGCCCGCGCCCGCCCGCGCCGCCACCGCCTCGCGCTCGCCGAAGAAGTACCAGAGGACGAGCGCGATGGTCGCGAGGCCCCCGATCACCACTATGATTTCCGTCGTGTCCATCACTTCCCCCCTTCTCAACGCGACGCGAACCGCGGGCGGAACCGCCGCAGCCGCAAACTGTTGGCGACCACCGAGACGCTCGAGAGCGACATCGCCGCGCTGGCGAGCACGGGCGAGAGCAGCCACCCCGTCAGGGGGTAGAGCGCCCCGGCCGCGACGGGGATGCCGATGACGTTGTAGACGAAGGCCCAGAAGAGGTTCTGCTTGACCGTCCGGATGGTCGCCTTCGACAGCTCGAAGGCCGTGACGACGCCGCGCAAATCGCCGCGCATCAGCGTCACGTCGGCCGCCTCGAGGGCCACGTCCGCGCCCGTGCCGATGGCGACGCCGAGGTCGGCCTGCGCCAGCGCCGGCGCGTCGTTGATGCCGTCGCCGACCATCGCCACCTTCCTGCCTTCCTCCTCTTGCAGCCGCCTGATCTCGCCGGCCTTGCCCTCGGGCAGCACCTCCGCGAGCACGCGCGTGATGCCGACCTCGCGCGCCACCGATTCGGCCGTGCGGCGGTTGTCGCCCGTCACCATCAAGACCTCGAGCCCGAGCCGCCGCATCGCCTCGACGGCCTCCTTCGACTCCGGCTTCACGCGGTCGGCGACGGCCAGAAGACCCGCGAGCCTACCGTCGACGGCGGCGTACATCGGCGTCTTGCCCTCGCCCGCGAGCGCCGCCGCGCGCCCCTCAAACTCCCCGGTCTCGACGCCGCGCTCGCGCATCAGTTTTAAGTTCCCGACGACGAGCCGGCGGCCTTCGACCGCGGCCTCGACGCCGTGGCCGGCGACGGCCACGAAGTCCGAAACCTCCGAGAGACTGACCCCGCGCTCGGCCGCGCCGCGCACGACGGCCTCGCCCAGAGGGTGCTCGCTCCCGCGCTCGGCCGAGGCCGCGAGCCGCAGCAACTCTTCGCCCGGCCCGAAGTCAGGCGCCGCGAAAACATCCGTGAGCGCCGGCCGGCCCTCGGTGATCGTGCCCGTCTTGTCGAGCACCACGGTGTCGAGCCGGTGCGCCGTCTCCAGACTCTCGCCGCCCTTGACGAGCACGCCGTGCTCCGCGCCGCGGCCCGTCCCGACCATGACGGCCGTCGGCGTCGCCAGCCCCAGCGCGCACGGGCAGGCGATGATGAGCACCGAGACGAAGCTGACGAGCGCCGTGGTGAAGCGCGCCTCGTCGGGCGCGGCGACGAACCAGACGACGAAGGTCAGGACGGCGACGCAGATGACGACCGGCGTGAAGATGCCGCTCACGCGGTCGGCCGTGCGCGAGATGGGGGCCTTCGACCCCTGCGCCTCCTGCACCAGCTTGACGATCTGGCGGAGCGCCGTGTCGCGCCCCACCTTCGTCGCGCGGAAGCGGAAGAGTCCCGCCCGGTTGATGGTCGCGCCGTAGACCTCGGCGCCGGCCGACTTCTCGACCGGCAGACTCTCGCCCGTCAGCATCGCCTCGTCCACGGCCGAGCGGCCTTCGGTGACCACGCCGTCGACGGGAATCTTCTCGCCGGGGCGGACGACGACGATGTCGCCGACCGAGACCTCCTCGACCGGCACGTCCTGCTCGCGGCCCCCGCGCACGACGCGCGCCGTCTTCGCCTGCAAGCCCATCAGACGCCGGATGGCCTCGCCCGTCTGGCCCTTCGCGCGCGCTTCGAGCAGACGCCCCAAGAGGATGAGCGCGATGATGACCGACGCCGCCTCGAAGTAGACGGGCGGCGCGGCGGCCGCGCCCATGCCGCTCATCCCGCCCATCTCGCCTGCCGCGCCGGCCGCGCCGGCGAAGAAGCCGGGCGCGAGGGTGGCGGCCGTCGAGTAGAGGTAGGCCGCGCCCGTGCCGACGGCGATGAGCGTGTTCATGTCGGCGGCGCGGTGGCGCAGCGCGGCCCACGCGCCGCGGTAGAACTGCGCGCCGCAGTAGAGGACGACCGGGGTCGTCAGCGCGAGTTGCAGCCAGTTGATCCACGGCACGTCGAAGGCCGGGATGCGCCCGTGCGACATGGCGACGACGAGCACCGGCAGCGACAACGCGGCGGCGATGACGAACTTCCGCCGCAGCCCGCGGTACTCAGCCTCGCGCGCCTCGCGCTCGGCGTCGCCGCCCGCTTCCCGTTCCTCGACCACGCCGTAGCCGGCGTCGCGCACCGCCTCGACGAACTCGCGCACGCCGACGGCCGCCGGGTCGTACCGCACGGTCGCGCGCGAGGTCGCGAAATTAACGTTGCTCTCGCGCACGCCCGGAACCTTCGCGAGTTTCCGCTCGACGCGCCGCGCGCAGGCCGCGCACGTCATCCCCGTGATCGGCAAATCGACGCGCGCGGCGTCGCTCTGCGGAGCCCGCCCGCGCCCCGCCGCGCCCCTCTCCTCTTCGATGATAGCCCTGCTCATATCACCCACCTTTCCGGCGATTTTCGCCTTCAGGTACATGATAAACCCTGTACCCCAATCCAGAGTCAAGCGGGAAAGTTTCGAGTTTTAAAGACGACCGACGCAAGCCCGGCCGCGGGCGAGGGCGTTAAAGGTCGTGGTGGCCTTCAACGCCCTCCCCCGCGGCCGGGCTTGCGTTCTTAGCTCGGAACTCGCGACCCGCGACTCGAACTTTTTTATTCGAGCCGGACGCCCTGCATGTCGTCGAGGCGGGCGATGAAGCCCCAGCCGCCGAAGTAGTCGGCGACGGCGAGGACGAGTTCGTTGCGCCCTTTTTTCAGGTCGAGGTAGACGGCGTCATTCTCCACGTCCATGATGCCGAGGAAGCCGGGGTCGCGGTAGCGGAAGGCGCTGCGGCCGCTGAAGACCGGCCGCGAGTTGAGGAAGACCGTGGCCTCGTCGCTGTAGCCGAGCGACATCCGCTTGACCGACTCGCGCTCGGAGTGGATGACGGCGCGCGCGTAGACGAACCTGCGCCCCTCGCGCTTGCCCGTCCGCTCGGCCGGCTCGGCGAAGAAGCGGACGACGCTCGGGCTGCGGCGGTAGCGGTCGACGACGACCATGCCCGGCGGCTCGACCCCGACCGCCTGCCACTTCATCGCGCTCAACTCCGCGGCCGGCGGCAAGGACTCGGCGTCGCGCGCGCCCACGTCGAAGGCTTCGGACAACTCCCATTTGACGATGGTGCCGGCGGCGGGCGCGAAGGGGGGCGCGGAGGGCCTGCGCTCGCGCCCCCCGGCGGCCGGCGCGGCGCGGTAGGTGAAGTTCGAGAAGTGGCCGCCGTTCGCGCCGGCCCACAGCCCGACCGTGCCGCGGCTGTGGCCGCGCTTCAGGTCTTCGATGACGAGGACGGGCTTTTCGGAGTTGTCGAGGTAGACCCTGCCGCCGAGCCCCTCGACCTCGATGCGGGCGCGCACCCAACGCTGCTTCGGGATGGGCGCGGCGGCCGTGAACCCGCGGCCGCTGTAGAGTTGCCAGCAGGCCGAGCCGTTGAAGGAAGGCGTGTACTGCACGGCGTCCTCCAGCCCGCTCTTGTGCGGCCGGAAGTAGACGATCTCGTGCTCGTCCTCGCTCTCGAAGCGGAAGACGACGCCGACGAAGGAGCGCAGCGTCGGGGCCGCGATGTCCACCTCGATGACGCCGTCCTCGAAGGCCGCGTCCTTCAGGAAGGCGAAGCCCGAGGTCAGGTAGAGGCTCTGGCGGCCGAGGTGTTCTTCCCGGCGGGCCTTCGGGTCTTTGATCTCCCAGCCGCCCGAGTCGAAGGCGCCGGCGACCGGCGACTGTAACCCGCGGCCCGTGGCGGCGGGCGGCGTCAGGACGAGCGTCGCCGCGGCCGAGAGCGCGAGGGTCGCCGCGAGCAGCAGTCTCTTCGTGTTCATAATTTACCTCCCCCAGACCTCGGCGTAGGCGGCCGTGACCAGCCCGCGCAGGCTGAAGCTGTCGAAGAAGTCGCGGTTGTCCGGGTCGTCGCCGGCGAACTTCTGCCGCCACGCGGCCGCGTCCACGGCCTTGAGCACCGCCTCGCGCACGGCTTCGAGGTTCTGCGGGCCGTTGCCCAGACGGTAGACCTCGCGGCTGACCTGCGCCGTCACGGCCTCCACGAAGTCGGCCACCTGCTTCAGGTAGGTTCGCGCGTAGTCGCCGCGCAGCACGTCGCCGTGGCCGGGGACGATGGTCTGCGGGTCGAGGCGGGCCATCTCGCGCAGCGTCTCGACGAGCCGCGAGGGGTAGCCGCCGCCGAGGTAGGGCACGGGGTGGTCGAGCAGGTCGCCGGCGACGACGATGCGCTCCTTCGGCAAAAAGACGACGGCGTCGCCGGCCGTGTTGCCGCGCCCGAGGTGCATCACCCGCACCTCGCGGCCGCCGAGGTCAACGGTCAGCTCGCGCTCGAAGGTGAGGTTGGGCGCGCGGTCGACCAACCGCCTGAACTCCTCGGCCACGGGCGCGACGCCGGCCAGCGCGTCGGCGTAGTCCTTCTTCTCGGTGTCGGTCAGCGGCCTGCCGTCCGGGGCCGTGCCCGAATCGAGGCGCCGTTTGAAGACGGCGGCGCGGCCCGGGAAGCGCTCGAACCAGCCGGGGTTGTAGCCCGCGCTCTGGCGGCGCGTCTCGGCGTGGGCGACGATGGCGAGGGCGGGGAAGGCCTCGGCGTAGACGCCGTTGCCCATCGTGTGGTCGTAGTGCCAGTGGGTGTTGACGAGGTAGCGGACGGGCTTCGTCGTCCACTTGCGTATCTGCTCGATGTCCTCGCGCGCGCTCGAAGGCAGGTAGCACGAGTCGACGACGAGGACTTCGCGGCCGCCGATGACGACCGTGGTGTTGCCCTGCGGGAAGCCGTCGGGCGCGTCCTTGTGGCGGATGACGTAGACGCCCTCGGCCGCCTGCGTCACCGTCCGCTCGCGCGTGTTGACGGAGTCGGCCGCGGCGCGCGGCGCGCTCAGGGTGAAGAGCAGGAGGAGGGCTGCGGGGGACAGGATGTTCACGATTTCTCCCTTCGACTCGCGACTCGCGGACGGGCCCGGCGCGGGCTTGACGCGCCGGCACGTCGCGGCTCGGTCGGAGCTTAAAGGAGGGGCGCGGGGCTGTCTTGAACGTTCTTGCTGTTTCGCGCGTACTGGCCGGGCGTGACGACGGCGAGCCTTTTGAAGTGGCGCGTGAGGTGGCTCTGGTCGGCGAAGCCGGTGCTCAAGGCGACCTGCGGGATGGGCCAGCCTTCGCGCAGGAGCGCCTTCGCGCGCTCGACGCGGAGCTGTATCTGGAAGGCGTGCGGCGGCATCCCCATCTGCTCGGAGAAGACGCGGCTGAAGTGGAAGGGGCTGAGGTTGGCGACGCGCGCCAGCTCTTCGAGGGAGACGTTCTCGGCGTAGCGCGCGACGAGGTAGTCGCGCGCGCGCGCGACCGAGAGCCGCTCCGCGCCGAAGCGCCGAGGCGCCGCGCGCCCCTCGGCGAAGCGGCCGACGAGCAGGGTGAGCAGGTCGAGGAGCGCCGCCTGCCGCTCAAGGCTCGAAGCCGCCTGCTCGAAGGCGGCGTGGACTTCGAGGTAGCGGCGGATCGCCTCGCGGTCGAAGACGACGGCCGCGGGGAAGAAGGGCGGGCCGGCCTCCTTGCGCCCGAGTTCGGCGGCGGCGCGGCGCATCAAACGGGCGTCGGCGAAGATGGTGCGGTAGCTACAGCCCTCGCTGCCGTGGGCGCGGTTCGAGTGAACCTCGCCGGGGTGGACGATGAAGAGGCTCGCCGGTGGCGTGACGAGGTTATCGCCGCGGTAGACCAAGTCGCCCGAGCCGGACTGGATGAGGCAGAGTTGATACTGCTCGTGCCAGTGGCGCGGCACCGGGCGCGAGACGCCGAAGCCCCGCCGCAACTCCAGCTCGGGGAGTTCCGTCGGCCGCCACACCTCGATCACGCCGCGTCGTTCGACAGGTTGCATTAACCGACAAGCCCGTGGACGGATTCGCCAAACCTCGACGGCAAAACTTACGAATCCTGCGCCGCGATAGTTTCCCGCGTCAATCTAAAAGACGTGAATCGTGAATCGTTAAAAAACCTGAGGGCCGCCGCGGGTTGACGAGTTCGGGCGCGGGCGGCGCTCAACCTGTCCTTATCGGTTCACGATTGACGGCTTTCACGTTTAGCGCGGGCCGAGGCGCAGCCTGACGCCGAGGCGGAGCGTGAGCGGGGGGCCGAGCGTGAGGAGCGGCGTGCGGCCGACCTCGGCGCGGCGGCCCGTGAGGTTCTCGGCGGCGGCGAAGGCTTCGACGGCGTCGGTGAGGCGGCGCGAGGCGAGCGCGTCGAGGTTGAAGAAGGGGGCGAGGCGGAAGCGGTTGAGGTCGTCGTCGAACTGCGCGCCGCCGGCGCGGCCCTGCACGCCGAGCGCGAGCCGGCGCGGGTCGCGGTAGTCGAGGCGGAACGTGAAGGCGTGGCGCGGAACCTGCGGCACGCGCCGGCCTTCGAGCAGGCGGTTGACGGGGAAGCTGACGACCGTCGAGTCCGTCAGTTGGTAGCCGCCCGAGAGCGACCAGCGCGCGCCGAGACGCGCGTCGGCCTCCAGCTCAAGGCCGCGCGAGCGCGTGCGCCCGAGGTTGCGCCGCTGCCGCGTGGTGAGCGCGGGCGCCTCCGCGAGCGTCACGTTGGCGACCGGGTCTGTGATGCCCAGCCAGAAAAGGGTGGCGCGCGCCTCGAAGCCGCGGCGCGGCGAGACGTAAGCGGCCCCGCCCTCCGCGCCCGCGAGTCGTTCGGCGCGCAGGTTCTCGTTGGCGAGCGTCAGCACGTTGCCGACGCGGAAGGCGCGGTACAACTCGTTGAGCGTCGGCGCGCGGAAGGCGCGGTAGGCCGAGGCGTAGAGCGAGAGGCCGCCGCCGGTCTGGTAGAGGAGCGACGCGCGCGGGCTGAAGGCCGACTCGGAGCGGTCTGGAAAATCGGTCACGACCGAAGGCCCGCGCCCGCCCGTGGGCGTCGTGACCGAGAGCGCGTCGAAGTTGCGCCAGCGGTCGAAGCGCCCGCCCAATGTCAATAAGAGTTTCGCCGGGAGGCGGACGGTGTCTTCGGCGAAGACGCCCGCCGTCCGCTCGCGGCCGCCGGCCCCGACGAGGCTCGTCGCGCGGCCCTGCGCGAAGACCAACTCGTCGCTCGCGCCCCGCACCTCGCGCGCCTCGAAGCCCGCGACGAAGGCGTGCCGGCGGCCGAGCGCGCGCGACCACTGCGTGAGCAGCCCGGCCGACTGCGCCGGGGCGCGCTGGTCGCGCGTCAGCGCCTCGGTCTGCCGGTCCGCGGAGACGGCGGTGAAGCTCTGGTCGAAGACCTGCGTGCCGGCGTAGGCGCGCAGGGTGAAAGCTCCGGCGCGCTCGTCCGTGAAGTCCGCGCCCGCGACCACCTGCCGCAGGTGCGTGCGGTTGCGCTGGAGGCGGGTGCCGTTCGCGCGCGCCTCGCCGAAGTAAGAGCCGCGCGCGAAGACTCCGAGGCGTTCGCTCAACCGGCGTTCGAGCGTGGCGGTCAGAGACGCGTAGCGCGCCGCCGCCGGCGTGTCGGCCGCGCCGCGCTCGTCGCCGGGGACGAGGAAGTAGCCGCCGGTATGAAACGTCTCGGCGGCGACGCTCGCGCCCCAGCCGCCGCGCCGCGCCGAGGCGAAGA
>DATMVI010000006.1:0-3046 GCA_035563275.1 Pyrinomonadaceae bacterium | reverse complement strand
TTGACGGTGAACTTCTTGCCGCTGCCGCACGAGACCGCGTACTGCACGTTGACGGTGGTGTTGACCGAGCTGATACTGCCGGTCGTGAAGCCGGTCGTGCGCCCGCTCTTGGCGACGCTCATGCCGACCGCGGGGTTGACGGTCGTGCTGCTTGGCACGCCGATGTCCTCGATGAAGCCGGTCGGGTCCATCGTGCCGGGGCGCAGTTGGGCGATGGCGGCGTCCACGTTCGAGGGTTCCATCGCCGGGGCCAGCGTGAAGTCGGCGACGACGGTCGCCACCTGACAGTTGCTGTCGATCAGGCCGGGCTGCGAAACGTCCTGCCCGGCGACCGCCGACCCGCCGAGGCCGAGGACGTGGTTGTTGCTGAGGATGTACTGCGTCCCGACGTTGTCGATGAGCAGCGCGCCGAGAGTGCCGCTGCAACAGAAGCGCCTCGTCGCGTCGTTGACGTTGCCGCCGGAGACGCCGAAGCGCAGATTCCGGACGCGGTGGTTGGGGCCGTTGTCGGCCCGGCTGGTGGTGTTGAAGGCGGGGGCGCAGACGAGAGCCGGGAGAACTACCGACGCGACCCAGAACAGTTTCCGCTTGACCATCCGTGGCTCCTTTCCTCGGGGAGAAGGTAGGCTGACAGTTGAGGCTGACGGCGCGCGAGTCCCGGCGCGAGTCGTCGGACTCGTGCCTGATTAGGTCTTCGCGGCGCGACAGTTCTGTCTGTTGAGAGGCTCTTATATTCTGGGCAAGCGCCGCCAGTTTGATGGCAGAGGGGGGCGTATGTCAATAAAAAATGGGGCCGGGAGGCGATTCCCCGCCGCCCGCCCCGCCCGCGCCCGGCGGCGGCCCCCGGAAATTTTCTGAAACTCCGCGTTGACGGGGCGCGTACTTGGCTGTACTGTATTAGTTGATTAATACAGTGGGACGGTGTGGAGGGGCGTTGTTCATCTCGATTGACCCGGCGAGCGGGTTGCCGATCTACCTGCAGATCGTCAACCAGATCAAGACCGGCATCGCCCTCGGGCGGTTGCTGCCGGAGGAGCCTCTGCCGTCGGTCAGGCAGCTGGCGCTGGAGCTGGCGGTCAACCCGAACACGGTGGCGCGCGCCTACCTCGACCTCGAATACGAGGGCGTCATCTACAAGCGGCAGGGCGCAGGCACATTCGTCTCGGCGCAGGGCGTCGAGATGTCGAAGAACGAGCGGCGCAAAGTTTTGAGCGAGTTGATTGAAAAGGCTCTGGTCGAGGGCGTCAACCTCGGCCTCGACGAGCGGGAGCTGCGCGAGACCTTCGACCGCGTGCTCGAACGGATCATGCGGGCGCGCGAGGCCGAGGCGGTCGGGCGCTAGGGCCGGGCGGCGCGGGGGTTTTCGGGGGAGAAGGAACGGACGTGAGAGGCGATTTCACAGGGGGCGATTACGCCATCGAGACCGAGAGGCTCGGCCGCACCTTCGGCAAGTTCGAGGCCGTGCGGGACGTTGACCTGAAGGTGACGAGGGGGACGGTCTTCGGCCTCCTCGGCGTCAACGGGGCGGGGAAGTCAACCATCATCAAGATGATCGTCGGCCACCTCCGGCCCACCTCCGGGCGCATCAGCGTCCTCGGCCGGACGCTGGAGAAGGATTTGATCGACGTTCGCAGGCGCGTCGCCTACGTCTCCGAGAACCGCTACCTCTACGAGTGGATGACGGTCGAGGAGAGCGTCCGGTTCACGCGCGCCTTCCACGACAACTGGGACGAGCGCAAGGCCGCCGACCTGCTCCGCCGCTTCAGCCTGCCGCCCGACAAGAAGGTCAGGCAGCTCTCGCGCGGCAACCGCGCCCGGCTCTGCCTGATGCTGGCGCTCTCGTTCAACCCCGAACTCATCATCCTCGACGAGCCGACCTCGGGCCTCGACCCCATCGTCCGCCGCGACTTCATCGAGAACATCGTCTCGGAGATCGCCGACGAGGGCAAGACCGTCCTCTTCTCGTCGCACATCGTGGACGAGGTCGAGCGCGTGGCCGACTACGTCGGCATCATCAACGACGGCGAGCTGCTTTTGACCTCCTCGCTCGACGACATCAAGGCTTCCTACAAGCGCGTCCGCTACGGGACGAACGGGACGCGGCCCGAGCTCTCGGGCGTGCCCGGCCTGCTGATGGTCGAGAACGGGCGGCACGAGCAGGTTCTGACGGTCAAGGGGTTCGGCGACGAGGTCTTGGGCGCTCTGGGCGCGCGCGGCGTGGCGAACCCCGAAGTGCTGCCGATCTCGCTCGAAGACATCTTCGTCAACACGGTGCGCGCCGAGCGCGAGAGGAGGGCGGCCCGATGACCCGCTCGATGTTGAAAGCCCTGCTCTGGAAGGAGTGGCGCGAGACGCGCTGGAAGTGGCTGGCCTTCGCCTTCGCCTTCCACATCCCGCTCGGCATCGCCGGGCTCGTCTTCTGGTTCAAGGACACGGCGCGCTTCGACCTCTACGCGATGAGCGACGCCATCGCCGCGGGCGCGCTGGAAGTGGCGCTCGTCGCGCAGTCGGCGTTCCTCATCACGGCGGGCCTCTTCCTGCTCGCCTTCTTCGCCGTCGGCTCGGTCGGCGCCGAGCTCGACAACCGCAGCATCTTCTTCCTCTTCGAGCGGCCCATCAAGCGCGGCCACCTGCTGCTGCTCAAGTACGCGGTCGGCGCGGTGCAGACGACGACGTGCGTCGGGCTCTCGATCCTGACGACGATCACGCTGACCTACTTGGTGGCGGTGGCCGCGGCCTCGAACGTGACGCTGGCGGGCTCGCTGCCGGCGTACGCCGAGGTCGTCTCGAACGGGCTGCGGGGGAGCTTCTGGACGATGGTCATCGGCCTCATGGTCTACTCGGCGACCTTCCTCTTCTCGGTGCTCTTCGAGAAGTGGTGGATCGCGGTCATCGCCGGGGCCGTCTCGCTCGTCGGGATGTTCTACTACTTCGGCGAGAACCTCTTCGACATCATCATCAGCGCCGCGACGCGCGGCAAGGACGGCGACGTTGACCTCTCCCTCTACGGCCGCCTCGACCCCGTCCCCATCATCATCATGCTCGG
>DATMVI010000005.1:0-3789 GCA_035563275.1 Pyrinomonadaceae bacterium | reverse complement strand
GAGCTGCGACGCTTCGAGGCAGTCGAAGCGCAGCTCGATCAAGTCCGCCGCGGCCGCGGCGCGCGCCGCCGCCCCCGGCAACTCGCCCGCGCGCCGCACGCAGACCGGGACACAGATGCGTGCTTGGCCTGAATCTTTCATCGTCTGCCGACGGGACAAATATACATGACGGCCGGGGCGCGCCGGCCCCTTCCGGCCCCGCGCGGCTCGCATAAAATTTTCCGCCACGAATCCGCGCCGGGCGGTGTTTCCTTTATGCAATGCGGGTCTTAGAGTCTCATCCCGAGGAGAAAATCCGATGCGGAAAGCTGTCCAGATGTTTGCGCGCTCCGTCCTGAGTCTGACCTGTCTCGCCCTCGTCGCCGTGCCCGGCGCGGCCGTCTCGCAGCAGGCGGTGACGGGCGAGTGGAGGGCTTCGACGAAGTCCGACGAGCCGGACAAAATCCAACTGACCTTCGAGCGCCCCGAACGCGGCCGCCGGAATCAGATGGGCCAGTCCTTCGATTTCGCCGACCTGCGGGGCCTCAGCCGCGAGCAGGCCGAGCGCGGCGGCGCGGTCAAATTCAGCATCGTGCGCGAGGCCGGGACGATTGACTGCGAAGGCAGTTTCCAGAACGGCAGGGGCTCCGGCACGTTCCGCTTCACGGGCAACGCGGCCTTCGTCTCGGCGATGCGGGGCCGCGGCTTCGACTTCGAGAAAAGCTCTTCGCCGCCGCACGACGGGCCGGACGCCGAGGACAGGCTCTTCGCCGCGGCCGCGCTCAACGTCACGACGGCCTTAGCCGACGACCTGCTCTCGGCTGACTTCGGCAAGCTCGACGTTGACGACCTTTACAAAGCCGCGATCTTCAAAATCGATTCGAAGTTCATGCGCGAGATGAAGGCCAGCGGCTTCCAGAACCTCGGCTTCGAAGACCTCGTCAAGGCGCGCATCTTCAAGATCGACGCCGAGTTCGTCAGGCAGGCCGCCGAGATGGGCTTCCGCGAAGAGTCGTTCGAGAGTCTGGTCAAGCTGAGAATCTTCAAGGTCACGCCGGAGTTCATCGCCGAGGCGCGCAACGAAGGTCTCGGCGACCTCTCCATCGAAGAGCTGGTCAAGCTGAGAATCTTCAAGATCGACGCCGAGTTCATCCGCCGCGCGAAGGCCGACGGCGTGCGGCTCGATGTCGAGGAGTTGGTGCGCCGGCGCATCGGCGTCGGGGAGAACTGAGCGGGCCTGCGCGGGGCGCGGCCGCCGGCGAGAGGTGGGCTTGGGCGGGGCGGCCGCGGCGAGAATCTCGGCGGGCGCGGGGCCGAATCCTCGCGCCCGCCGCCGCCGTCCGCTCTTACCGTCTGCCGCCGAGGCTGCGGGTGGTGCTCTCCGTGACGCTGGCCGCGGGCGGCGCGATCTCGGAGGTGGAGAGCGCGGAGAGATGGCGGGGCGCGAAGTCGGGCAGCGCCTCGGGCGGGCGCGAGGGGGCGAGTTCGGGCCGCTCGCGCCGCGCGCGGATCGCCTGCCCGAGCCCCTTGCCCACGCCTTCGAGTCCGGGGATGATGAACCAGACCCAGATGAGGAACGCCCCCTGATAGTAGAAGTAGCCGAGCAGGAAGACGGTGAGCCACGCGAGGCCGCCGAAAAAACTCTCCAGACCTTTCTCCAGCGTCGGCGGCTCCTTGAACTTGTACCTGCGCGCCCTGCGCCCCTCCTCCTCGTGCTCCTCGACTTCTAACACGCCCTCCGGCAAGTCGCCCTTGAGCGCCTGCGGCACGAGGTGGATGCTCGCGCCGCAGGCGCGGCAAAACTTCGCGTCCTCCAGATTCCTCACACCGCATTTCGGGCAGTACACTTTCCGTCTCCTCCTCGGGCCGAGGCTGCGCGCCGTCAGGCGTCTCCGCGCGTGCGCTCCCGCGGGGTGGCGAGGTGGCGGGTCGTGGCCTCGGTGACGCTGGGCGGCTGCGCCAGCTCGCCCGTGTGGCGCGGCGGCAGCTCGGCGGCGCGCGGCGGCGCGGCGAAGCTCTGCGGCGCGGGCGAGAAGGCCGGCGGCGCGAGCTGCTGCTGCCGCCTCTCACGCAGGCGGAAATAAGTGCCGACGCCGTCGGCCAGCGCCCCGGCGGCGGGGATGAAGAGCCAGAACCACCAGAGGTTGCCGGCCGGCGCCCACGTCTTCACCGCGAAGGCGACGAAGACGAAGGCGAAGCCCATGAAGAAGCTCCGCACGGCGCGCTCAATCGTCACGCCCCTGTCGTACTTGTGGCGGCCGCGGCCGCCGCGCCCCCCCTCGTCGTCAGGGCGCTCGGCCAGATGCCCCGTCAACGCCTGCGGCACGAGGCTGATATTCGCGCCGCACGAGCGGCAGAACTGCGCGTTCTCGACGTTCTCAGCCGCGCACTTCGGACAAAACATCGGGAGCACCTCCGGAGCAGTAGGCGGTAGCCGGCAGTCAGTAGCCGGTGGAAAAACTTTCGCTGATAAATCTTCAAAGCGCCGGCGCCGGCGTTCTCAACGCGGAGCCTGCCGTCCGCTGGCTACTGCTTCTACGTTTTCCCGCGGGCGGCGGTTCGCTGCCGGAGCGCCTCGTAGAGGAGGACGCCGGCGGCCACCGAGACGTTGAGCGATTCGATGCGGCCGCGCAGGGGGATGCGGACGAGCACGTCGCAGCGTTCGCGCACCAGCCGGCGCAGCCCCTCGCCCTCGCCGCCGAGGACGAGCGCGCACGGCTGCGTCCAGTCCCACTCGGTGTAGGCGACGGTCGCGTCGGCCGCCGTGCCCACCGTCCAGACGCCGCGCCCCTTCAACTCTTCGACCAGCCGCGCGAGATTCGCCGCCCGCGCCACGGGGACGTATTCGAGCGCGCCGGCCGCGGCCTTCGCCGCCGTCTCCGTCAGCCCGGCCGCGCGCCGCTCCGGCACGAAGAGGCCGTGCGCGCCGGCGCACTCGGCCGTGCGGATGATGGCCCCGAGGTTGCGCGGGTCTTCGACGCCGTCGAGCACGAGGGCGAGCGGCTGTTCCTTCGAGCCGACGCGGGCCGCGAGCGCGTCGAGCAGTTCGTCGGACGCGAGGTAGCGCGCGGCCGCGACCGACGCGACCACGCCCTGATGGTTCGCGCCGGCCGCGAGCCTGTTCAACTCGGCGCGCGGCGCGCGGCGCACGGGCACGCCGGCCGCGCGCGCCAACTCCAAAATCTCGTGCAGCCGGGCCTCGTGCGCGCCCTCGACGACGGTGAGTCGCTCGACCGGACGCCGCCCCGCGCGCAAGGCTTCCAACACGGGCTGCACGCCGAAGAGCAAGGAGCCGTCGCCTTCGTGCGCGAAGTCCCGCCCCCCGTCTTCGCGCGGCGGGTAGTCCGGGCCCGGCGGCTCTTCGGCGCGCCGCCGCTCCTCGCGCCGCCGAACTTCATCTTCACGCCGCCGGGGCTCCGCGCGCCGCTCGGACTCGCCGCGCGGCCGGCGCGGGCCTTCGCGGTAGACCGTGTCCTGCTGCGGGCCGGACGCGCCGCGCGGGCGCCGAAACTCTTCCGCCTGCCGGCGCGGCTCTTCACGCCGGCCTCGCGCTTCTTCACGATGCCGGCGAGAGTCCGCGTCTCGGCGAGAGTCCGCGTCGTGACGCTGCGAGTCGGCGTGTTGGCGGCGGGGGTCTTCGCGCCGCCGGTGTTGTTCGTCGCGGGGGGCGCGCGCCGCGTCGTGCGGCCGGCGGCCCTCTTCGCGCTCGCCCTCGTCGCGCTGAGGCCGCGGCTTCCGCCCGTAGCCCCTCTCTTCAAACTTGCCGCCGGGGCCCCGCTCCTCGAAGGCACGGGCCGCGCGCTCGCCGGG
>DATMVI010000004.1:0-3453 GCA_035563275.1 Pyrinomonadaceae bacterium | reverse complement strand
GCGCAGGGCGCGCTGATGCTCTACGTGCTGTGGCCGCACGCCTTCGCGCGGCCGGGGGCGGGTCTGGCCGGCCTCGGCCCCGTCGTCTGGAAGGTCTTGGGCTCGCTCCTCTTCACCGGCATCGTCTTTGTGCCGGCGCTCATCTTCGTCGCGAACGTGCTGGAGCGGCGCGCCGGCTTCGGCCTCGCGCTCCAGCAGGAGTTCGCGCCCGTCGCCTCGGCCGTCTTCTTCGCGCGCGCCGTCGCGGCCCTCGTCGCGCTGCCCTGCGCCGCCCTCGCGCGCCTGAGCGGGTTCGAGGCCGCCGTGCTCGCAGAGACGCAGCGCAACCTCGCGCAGTTCGCCGCGCGGCAGGGCGTCTCGCCCGACGAGCTGCGGGTGATGGCCGACCAGCTCGCGCTCCCCGAGAGCTTCGCCTTCACGCTGATGCTGCCGTTCTTCGCGGCGTGGGTGTGGGTGGCGGCGCGGCAGGCGTTCCGGCTCTCGTGGGCGCGCGCGGCCGTGGCCGTCGTCGCCTGCGGGGTGATGATGGTGCCGCTCTCGGCGGTGCTCGGGCCGCTCTTCGGCTGGGTGCTCGCCTCGCCCTTCCTCCTCCTCGTCTTCCTGCTGCTCATGCGCGGCTACTTCGGCGGGGTGGTGCGCGCCCAGCGCGCGCGCGCCGCCTTCCGGCAGAACCTCGAAGCCGCCACGCTCAACCCGGCCGACGCCACGGCCCACTACCACCTCGGCCTCGTCCACCTCGAACGGCGCGAGCCGGAGGAGGCCCGCGCCCGTTTCGCGCGCGCCGTCGAGATCGACCCCGACGAGACGGACGCGCACTACCAGCTCGGCCGCCTCGCCCGCGCCGCCGGCCGCCACGCCGAGGCCATCCAGCACTTCGGCGAGGTCGTCGCGCGCGACGACGCGCACGCGCAGCACGAGGTCTGGCGCGAGGTCGGGGCGACCTACCTCGCCGCCGGTCAGTTCGGCGACGCGCGCGACGCCCTCGAACGCTTCCTCGCGCGGCGGCAGTCCGACCCCGAGGGCCTCTACCTGATGGGCCGCGCCCACGCCGGACTCGGCCGCCCCGGCGAGGCGAGGGAGTGGATGCAGCGCTGCGTCGAGGCCGTCCGCACCGCGCCCGCCTACAAGTACCGCGCCGACCAGCGCTGGCTCGACGAGGCGCAGCAGTTCCTCCGGACGCAGGCCTGAGAAGAGACTCGGAATGGCTAACAGGGAGAACATGCCGGCGCTGCTCGTGCTCGAAGACGGGCGCGCGTTCCGCGGGCGCGCGTGGGGCGCCGAGGGCGAGGTCTGCGGCGAGATGGTCTTCAACACCTCGATGTCGGGCTATCAGGAGGTTCTGACCGACCCCTCCTACGCCGGGCAGATCGTCTGCATGACCTACCCGCTCATCGGCAACTACGGCGTGAACCGCGCCGACGAGGAGTCGGCCCGGCCGTGGGTCGAGGGCTTCGTCGTGCGCGAGGCGAGCCGCACGGCCTCGAACTGGCGCGCGGAGGAGACGCTCGACGCCTACCTGCGCCGCTGGGGCGTGCCGGCCGTCGACCGCGTGGACACGCGCGCCCTCGTCCGCCACATCCGCGACAAGGGCGCGATGCGCGCGTGCCTCTCGTCAGTCGATTTGGACGAGCGGAGCCTGCTCGAGAAGGCGCGCGGCTCGGCGCCGATGGAGATGCGCGAGCTGGCGAGCGCCGTGACGACGCCCGAGCGTTATGAAGTCCCGGCCGAAGGGCCGGAGCGCTTCCACGTCGTCTGCTACGACTTCGGCGTCAAGCGCAACTCTCTGAACGAGCTGGCGCGGCTCGGCTGCCGCGTCACGGTGGTGCCGGCCGCGACGCCGGCCGCCGAGGTGCTGGCGCTCGGGCCCGACGGGATTTACCTCTCGAACGGGCCGGGCGACCCGGCCTCGATGACGGCCGTGGTCGAGGAGATTCGCCGCGTGGTGGGCGCGGGCGTGCCCACGTTCGGCATCTGCTTCGGCCACCAGCTTCTCGGGCGCGCCTTCGGCGGCGCGACCTACAAGCTGCGCTTCGGCCACCGCGGAGGCAACCAGCCGGTCAAAGACCTCTCGACGGGCAAGGTCGAGATCACCTCGCACAACCACGGCTTCGCCGTCTCGGCCGCGAGCCTCCCGCCCGAAGTCGAGGTCACGCACGTCAACCTCAACGACGACTGCGTCGAGGGGATGCGCCACCGCACCCTCCCCGTCATCTCCGTCCAGTACCACCCCGAGGCCGCCCCCGGCCCGCACGACGCCGAGCACCACTTCCGCCGCTTCGTCGAGCTGATGCAGGGCAGGGGCTGAAGGCCCTCACGTCGCGCGCCCGCCCGCCTTTCCACCTCGGCGAGCCTGCGGCCGAAGACGCCCGGCGTCGCTAACTCGGAACCGCTTTCAGGATTGCAGGAGCCTGTCGATGGTCTGGACGAGGGAGACGAAGTCGGAGGTCTGGCTGAGGTAGAGCTGGACTCCGGCCTCGCGCGCCTGCGGGGCGTGGCGGCCGGAGCTGTCGAGCGAGAAGAGGAGGACGGGCGTGGTCGGGTCGATCTCGCGCAGCTCGCGGCAGAGTTCGAGGCTGTCGCCGTCGATGTAGTTGTCGTTGAGGACGTAGAGGTCGAAGCGCTCGGTGACGGCCAGCTTGAGGCAGTCGCCCGCGGTCTGGACGGTCTCCACCGCGTAACCCTTCTGCGTGAGCAGCAGCGCGATCAGGTCGCCGACATCCTTGTTCGACTCGGCGCAAAGGATGCGCCGCTTTCCGCCTTGCATCAGGCACACTCCGGGCAGAGGAGTCCGTTCGCTGGCAAAAGGGGGGTTCGGGGGAACGCGCCTAACTTTAATGTTCCGACGCCGCGAGCGTCAAGGACGTTCTGCCTTGCGGGCGTCGGCGCGGGGGGCGAGGATGGAGTTGATCGCCTGCACGATCTCGAAGATGTCGCCCGGCTTGATGAGGTAGGCGGCCGCGCCGGCCTCCATCGCGCGCTGTCGGTCGCGCAGGAAAGCCTGCGCCGAGAAGAAGAGGATGGGCGTCCCCGGGGTGGCGGCCCGCAGCCGCTTGCAGAGTTCGAGGCCGCTGCCGTCGATGTAGTCGTCGTCGAGCATGTAGAGGTCGAACTGGCGCTGGACGGCGAGCGCGACGCACTCGCTGACGGACTTGGCCGGTACGACTTCGTGCCCCTGTTGTTCGAGCAGCGCGGTGAGGAGGCTGCACGTGTCTTCGTGTGGTTCGGCGCACAACACGCGCCGCCGTTGGTGCGACATCGGGGGAAACTCCTTCGTTTGGCAGAGAAGGGGAATCAGGAGTTGGAAATGCTATCTCGAACCGACGACCTGTTATGTGTTCGTTAACGTACGCGGCCGCCGCAGTTGAGGCGCTAGACGTGAGACATTAAGCCTCAATTCGTGAAAATAATCAACCTCATTTAGCGGGCGCGCGCCCTCAGCCGCTCTGCTCGGCC
>DATMVI010000003.1:0-4364 GCA_035563275.1 Pyrinomonadaceae bacterium | reverse complement strand
GGACTCGGCCGCCACCCTCGGCTGGCTCGCCGCCGAGGCCGACGCGTGGGCCGCGCGTCACGCCGCGCGCCGCGACGCGCTCGGCGCCACCGCCGCGTGGTGGGAGGCGCGCGCGCGGACGACCGCGGAGTTTTTGAGGGGGATTCGCGACGACGCGGCGGACGTTCCTTAGAGGGAGGTCAAAGAGGGCGAGTCGATGAGGGGCGGCGGGACGCATCATCCCGCCGCCCCTCGCGCTTTTTCGGGGCCGCGAAGTTCGCGGTGCGCGGCGCGTCAGCGCCGGGGGTTAGCGCGCCGCGCTCACTCGCTGTGCTGGACGGGGTTGATCCCCTTCGAGTTCTGCATGTCCGCGCCGTTCAGTCCCGGCGTGTCGCCGAAGTTGCCGGGCGCGCCGAGCGCCGCGCCCAAAGTCAGCGCGATTGATAAAACTATCCAGAGGGACATTCTTCTTTCTCCTTTTCGGTTGACGCGCGGGCTTGCGCCGGGCGCCTTTCGCACTCACCTGCATAAGCGACAAAAGCGGCGCGAACCGCCCACCGCGCCGGAAAAATTTTCGGCCCGCCGGAGAGGCGCGCGCGTTCAGAACAGCCTGAGGCCGCGGCCGAGCGCGCGGGCGAGCCTGTCTAAGAACTCTTCGCGGGGGACGAGGCGCGCGCCGAGGGCTTCGAGGTGGGGCGTGAGGACTTGGGCGTCGAACCAGTCGAGGCCGCGCGCGCGCAGGTGTTCGACGAGGAACAGCAGCGCGAGCTTCGAGGCGTTGGGGCGGAGGTAGAACATGCTCTCGCCGGCGAAGGCCCCGCCCGCGTCCACGCCGTAGACGCCGCCGACCAACTCGCCCTCGTCCCACGCCTCGACGCTGTGGGCGCGCCCCAGCCGGTGCAGCTCGTCGTAGCCGCGAACCATCGCGGGCGTGATCCACGTGCCCTCCTCGTGCGCGCGGGGCGTGGCGGCGCACGCGCGGATGACGCGGCCGAAGGCCCGGTCTACGGTGAACCGGAGGCGCGTGCGCCGGCGCTCGCGGGCGAGGCTGCGCGGGACGTGGAGGCGGTCGAACTCAAGGAGGGCGCGCTCGGGCGGGCTGAACCAGAGCAGCGGGTAGCCCTCGACCGGCCACGGGAAGATGCCGCGGCGGTACGCCTCGATCAGGAACTCCGGCTCGGGCCGGCCGCCGACGGCCACGATGCCCTCCGGCGTCGCCCCGCGCGGGTCGGGGAAGCTCACCACTGCCATGCCAGCATGATAAAGAGGTGAATCGCGGTTGTCAGTTCTCACCGGCCGGCCGCCGGTTTTCGCCCTGACCGGCGGCCGGCGGCCGAGAACCGGCAACTCCTCTTCGCGATTCCGTCCTTTGCCTTTAAAATCTCCCCATGCCGGAGCGCGAGTACGGGTTCGACGAGGAGGTCGCCACCGAGAGCCGGGAGAAGCTGAAGAAGCCCCCGCTCTACCGCGTCCTCCTGCACAACGACGACTTCACGACGATGGAGTTCGTCGTCCACGTCCTCCAGACCGTCTTCCAGAAGGGCGAGGGCGAAGCCTTCCGCGTGATGTGGGCGGTGCACACGCAGGGCGTCGGCGTGGCCGGCGTCTACACCTACGAGGTCGCCGAGATGAAGGTCGAGAAGGTCACGCAGATGGCCCGCGCCCACGAGTACCCGCTGCTCTGCACGACGGAGGAGGAGCCGGGGGAATAAAAAGTTTCGGGCCCCGGGTTTCAGGTTCGCGCGGGCCGAGGCATCTAACTCACGTCGAAGAGCCTGAAACTCTGAACCCGGGACTCCGCCTTTCAGATGATTACCAAAGAGCTGCAAGACACGCTGAACTTCGCCGCGATGGAGGCCATCAAGCGGCGGCACGAGTACGTGACGCTCGAACACCTCCTCTACGCGCTGGCCCACGACAAGACCGCCTCGGCCGTGCTGCGCCACTGCGGCGGGCGCGTCGAGACGCTGGTCAAAGAGCTGGAGGAGTTCCTCGACGAGAAGCTCGAAGCCGTGCCGGCCGCGAGCGACACGCTGCCCGAGTACACGGCCGCCTTCCAGCGCGTCGTCGAGTACGCGCTCCTTCAGGCCGAGGGGTCTGGGCAGCGCGAGGTGGACGGCGGCAACGTCCTCGCCGCCCTCTTCCAGTCGCCCAACTCGCACGCCGTCTACCTCCTCAAGAAGCAGGGCGTCTCGCGCCTCGACGTGCTCAACTACCTCGCCCACGGCATCTCGAAGGTCGAGGGCGGCGGCGGGCGCTTCGCCCCCGAGGGCGGCCCCGGCGACGAGGAGGAGGACGCGGCCGGGCAGCGCGACCCGCTCGCCGCCTTCACCGCCAACCTCGTCGAGCGCGCCGCCGAAGGGCGCATAGACCCGCTCATCGGGCGCGCAGCGGAGCTTCAGCGCACCATCCAAGTGCTCTGCCGCCGACGCAAAAACAACCCCATCTACGTCGGCGACCCCGGCGTCGGCAAGACGGCGATCGCCGAGGGCCTCGCCCTCAAGATTCACCGGGGCGAAGTGCCCGACGCGCTCAAGGGGGCCGAGGTCTACTCGCTCGACATGGGCGCGCTGCTCGCCGGGACGAAGTACCGCGGCGAGTTCGAGCAGCGCCTCAAGGCGGTCATCAACGCGCTCAGGAAGAAGGAGAACGTCGTCCTCTTCATCGACGAGATACACACCATCGTCGGCGCGGGCGCGGTCTCGGGCGGCTCGATGGACGCCTCGAACATCATCAAGCCGGTGCTCGCCTCGGGCGAGATTCGCTGCATCGGCTCGACGACCTACCCAGAGTACAAGGCCGCCTTCGAGCGCGACCGCGCGCTGGCGCGCCGCTTCCAGAAGATCGAGATCGGGGAGCCTTCGCTCGACGACACCATCAAGATTCTCGAAGGGCTGAAGAAGCTCTACGAGGAGGCGCACGGCGTCGCCTACACGTCCGACGCCCTGCGCGCCGCGGCCGAGCTGGCCGCCAAGCACATCCACGACCGCTTCCTCCCCGACAAGGCCATCGACGTGATCGACGAGGTCGGCGCGATGGTCAAGCTGATGCCCGCCGCCGAGCGCCCGGCCGAGGTCGGCGTCCGCGAGATCGAGCTGGTCGTGGCGCGCATGGCGAAGATTCCGCCGCGCACCGTCGCCGGCTCGGAGCGAGACCGCCTGCGCAACCTTGAGCAGGCGCTGCGCTCGGTCATCTTCGGGCAGGACGAGGCCGTCACGCAGATCGTCAACGCCATCAAGCTCTCGCGCTCCGGCCTCGGCAGTCCCGAAAAGCCCATCGGCTCGTTCCTCTTCTCCGGCCCGACGGGCGTCGGGAAGACCGAGCTGGCGAAGCAGCTGGCCGTCGCCCTCGGCGTCGAGTTCATCCGCTTCGACATGAGCGAGTACATGGAGCCGCACACCGTCTCCCGCCTCATCGGGGCGCCGCCCGGCTACGTCGGCTTCGATCAGGGCGGGCTTTTGACCGACGCCATCAACAAGACGCCCTACGCCGTGCTCGTCCTCGACGAGATCGAGAAGGCGCACCCGAACCTCTTCAACATCCTCCTGCAAGTGATGGATCACGCGACGCTGACGGACAACAACGGCAAGCGCGCCGACTTCCACAACGTCGTGCTGATTATGACGACCAACGCCGGCGCGCGTGAGCTTTCGGGCGCGCGCGTCGGCTTCCGCCAGCAGGCCGAGGGCCTGTCTCTGGGCAAGGGGCGCGGGGCCATCGAGCGCACCTTCAGCCCCGAGTTCCGCAATCGCCTCGACGCGTGGATCGCCTTCGGGCCGCTCTCGTTCGAGACCATCGTGCGCGTCGTGGACAAGTTCGCCAAAGAGGTGCGCGCGCAGCTCGCCGAGAAGAACGTCTCGCTGGAGTTGACCGACGCCGCGCGCCGCTGGCTCGCCGAGCACGGCTACGACCAGCAGATGGGCGCGCGCCCGATGGCCCGCCTCATTCAGGAGAAGATCAAAGCGCCCCTCGCCGAAGAAATCCTCTTCGGCAAACTCCAGTCCGGCGGCACGGCGACCGTCGACGAGCGCGACGGCGAACTCGCCCTCCACTTCACGCCGACGGAGACCTAAGAAACATAATCGCGGGCGGCGGCGGCCGGTTCTCAGATAACGTCAGCAATGACCGTTGACGTTACCCGAGGCCCGCCCGCCGCCGCCCGCGTCTCTGTTTTTAACTACTCGAACTTTCTCGCCCTTCGGGTTAGAATCTTCGGCGTTCGGCGGCGCAGGCGCGCCCGCCCGTTCCGAGTCACACGCCCGGCCTCCCCTAAACTTTTGAAGCGATGAAACCGCGAAACACCCCCGCCCGCCTCGCGGCGCTCGCCGCCGCCGCCCTGCTCTGCGCGCACCCCTTCGCCGCCCCGGCTCAGCGCCGCACGCGCC
>DATMVI010000002.1:0-15073 GCA_035563275.1 Pyrinomonadaceae bacterium | reverse complement strand
GCCCGCTCCGCGCGGCGGGCGTGCGCGAGGGCGACACGATCCTTTCGGTGGACGGCCGGCCGGTCGAGAGTCCGTTGGAACTCGCGCAAGGGATCACTTCGGAGCGTCCGGCCGCGGAGAAGTTCTACCGCTGGCCCGACGGGCGCGTGGCGTGCGTCTGGGACGAAGGGGCGGCCTGCGTGCGCGTCTACAGGGTCGAGGCGCTGCCGGCCTTCCGGCTGGCGCGCGGCGGGCTGAGGGAAGGACAGACGGCGGAGGCGCGGCTCGGCCTTGAAGCCTGGGGGTGGGGGCGCGACGAACGCGCGCACGGCTTCTTCGGACACTACACGACCTACGCCGAGGCGCTGCAACTGATCGCCTCGCTCGCCCTCGGCCTGCTCGTCGCGCTGCGGCGGAAGGCGAGCCTGAGGGGCGCGCTGCTCGCCCTCGCGCTGGCCGGGATGTGCGGCGCGCTGGTGCTGACGGTGACGCGCGCGTCGTGGGCCGGGTTCGCGCTCTCAGCCTTCACCGTGGCGCTCGTCGGCGCGAGCCGCCGCGCGCTGCTCCTGACGGCGGCCGCCGCGCTGCCGCTGGCGCTCGCCGGCCTCTTCGTCCTCCAGCAGAAGCGGCAGGTCGGCCTCATAGATTTGAAGGAAGGCTCGACCGCGTGGCGGCTGATCGTGTGGCGCGAGGGGCTGGGCATCCTCGCCGCCAGCCCGCGCCACCTGCTCGTCGGCGTCGGCATGGACTCGCTCAAGCGCTACCGCGTCGAGTGGGGCATGTTCGACCGCGGCCGGCAGCCGTGGGGCCACCTCCACTCGACGCCGCTGCAAATCGCCTTCGAGCGCGGGCTGCCGGCGCTGGCCGCGTGGCTCGCCCTGCTCTTCGTCTACGGGCGGATGCTGTGGCGGCTGGCGCGGCGCGAAGAGGGCGCGGGCTGGGTGAGGCGCGGGCTGGCGCTCGGGGCGCTCGGCGGCACGGTCGGGTTCTTCGCGAGCGGGCTGGTGCATTACAACCTCGGCGACTCCGAGGTCGCCGAAATCTTCTACCTCGTCATGGGCCTCGCGCTGGCCGCCGACTGGCTGAGTCGCGCCGGGCCGAGCGGCGCGGGCGGGCCCGCGCGCGCGTGAGCGTACATCGCGGCGCGGCGGCGCGGCGCATCATCGCCTCGCGCGGACACCTCGGAGCGAGCAAGCAGGTATGAAAAAGACAAGCGGCATCCCGTTCTCGGTGCTCGACCTCGCGCCCGTCAAGGCCGAGGGCGGCACCGGCGAAGCTTTCCGAGAGACGCTCGACCTCGCGCGGCACGCCGAGGCGTGGGGCTACCGGCGCTTCTGGCTGGCCGAGCACCACAACATGCCCGGCATCGCCAGCGCGGCCACCGCCGTCCTCATCGGTTACGTCGCCGGCGGCACGCGGACGATCCGCGTCGGCTCCGGCGGCGTGATGCTGCCCAACCACGCCCCGCTCGTCGTCGCCGAACAGTTCGGGACGCTGGAGTCGCTCTACCCCGGCCGGATCGATCTGGGGCTGGGGCGCGCGCCGGGCACGGATCAGCTCACGATGCGCGCGCTGCGGCGCAACCTCTCGAACGCCGGAGACGACTTCCCGCGCGACGTGGCCGAGCTGCTCTCATACTTCGCCCCGGCGCGGCCCGGCCAGATGGTGCGCGCGGTGCCCGGCGCGGGGCTGCGCGTGCCGGTCTGGCTCCTCGGGTCGAGCCTCTACAGCGCGCAACTGGCGGCCGCGCTCGGCCTGCCCTTCGCCTTCGCCTCCCACTTCGCGCCCGACTACCTTTCGCAGGCGCTCGCCGCCTACCGGGACGAGTTCCGCCCGTCCGGCGCGCTCCGGGAGCCTTACGCGGTGGCCTGCGTCAACGCCTTCGCGGCGGACACGGACGAGGAGGCGCGGCGACTGTTCACGTCGCTCCAGCAGGCTTTCGTCAACCTGCGGCGCGGGCGGCCCGGCTTCCTGCCGCCGCCGGTCGAAGACGCGGGCCTGTCGGAAGTCGAGCGGGCCGGCGTCGCGCACGTGCTCCGCTACTCGGCCGTCGGCTCGCCCGAGACCGTGCGCCAGTGGCTGGAGTTTTTTATCGAGGCCACGCGGGTTGACGAAATCATGGTCACCTCGCAAATCTTCGACCACGCGGCGCGGCTGCGCTCGTTCGAGCTGGTCGCGGGGGCGCGCGGCGGCATCAAAGCTTCGTGAGGAAGTTAGCCCTACTCGTTTGCGTGGCCCTGCTCGTCGTCACGCTGAAGCAGCTCGACCGCGCGCGCTTCCGCGCGGCGCGCTACGCCACGCTGCCCTTCAAGGTCGCCTACTTGTCGACGAAGGAGGCCGACCGCCGGTTGGCCGTGCCCGTCGAGGGCGTCCGCGTGAAGCAGATCGGAGACTCGTGGCACGCGCCGCGCTCGGGCGGACGCAGGCACGAGGGGCAGGACATCTTCGCCGCGCGCGGGACGGCCGTGCGCTCGGCCACCGAAGGTTACGTCGTGCGCGTGGGCGAGAACGCGCTGGGCGGCAACACCGTCTTCGTGGCCGGGGCCGGGGGGCGCACCTACTACTACGCGCACCTCGACTCGTACGCGCCGGGCCTCGCCGTCGGCGACTACGTGACGCCGGAGACGGTGCTCGGCTACGTGGGCACGACCGGCAACGCCGCCGGCACCGCGCCGCACCTCCACTTCGGCGTCTACACGGCCGGCGGCGCCGTCAACCCGCTGCCGCTCCTCGCCGAACGGTGAACTCCCGCCGGTTACCCCCGCCGCAACAGTCCGGATGTAAAACAGGCCCGCCCGCCGCGGCCCGCGGCCCCGTTTCGCGGACTCTCAAGAAAGCCTTGACAGTCTAGGCGTGAGGGCGTAGGATGCCGTGACGTTCTAGGCATCCTGCCGGTTCGGCAACCTTTCCGAAGCGCATGACACAGACGAAGGCAGACCTGCTGCAAGGCACGCTCGACATGCTCATCCTCAAGGCCCTCAGCCTCGGGCCGCTGCACGGCTACGGCGTCATCCAGCGCATCCGCCAGATGTCCGAGGAGATGCTGGAGGTCGAGCAGGGCTCGCTCTACCCGGCGCTCTACCGCATCGAGCAGCGCGGCTGGGTCTCCTCGAAGTGGGGCACGAACGAGACGGGCCGGCGCGCCAAGTTCTACTCGCTGACGGCGGCGGGCCGGCGGCAACTGGAGGCCGAGGAGGCGAGCTGGGATCGCCTCGTGCTCGCCGTCGCGAAGGTGCGGCGGGCGACGTAGAGGGGGGCGCGGCGATGCGGGGCTTCAACGTCCTCAAGTCACGGCTGCGGGCCCTCTTCGGCCGCGAGTCCGTGCTGCGCGACATCGACGAGGAGTTGCGCGCCCACGTCGAGATGGAGGAGGCCGCCAACCTCGCGCGCGGGATGACGCCGGCCGAGGCCCGGCGGGCGGCGCTCAGAAGTTTCGGCAACCTCGGCAGCATCCGGGACGCGGCTTACGAGATACGCGGAGGCGGCATGTTGGAGACACTCTGGCAGGACTTGCGCTACGGCGTGCGCGCGCTCGCCAAACACCGCGGCTTCGCGGCCGTCGCCGTCGTCACGCTGGCGCTCGGCATCGGCGCGAACAGCACCATCTTCAGCTTCGCCAACGGCGTCCTGCTGCGCCCGCTCCCGTACCGGCAGCCGGAGCGGCTGGTGATGCTCGACGAGACGGCGCCGAAGCGCGGCACCCTTTCGATGGGCGTCTCCTTCCCGAACTTCCTCGACTGGCGCGCGCAGAATCGGGTCTTCGAAGAGATCGCCGCCTACCAGCCGGGCAGCTACGCGCTCGTCGGCGGCGGCGAGCCGGAGCAGATCAGGGGCGCGCGCGTCTCGGCCGGGCTCTTCGAGGTTCTGGGCGTCGCGCCCGTCACGGGCCGGACGATCCTGAGCGAGGAAGACCGGCCGGGCGGCGAGACGGTCGTCATCCTCGGCCACGGCCTGTGGGAGCGGCGCTTCGGGGCCGACCCGCGCGTCGTCGGCCGGAGCGTCTCGCTCAACAACCGGCCGCACACCGTCGTCGGCGTGATGCCGCCCGGCTTCAGGTTCCCGGAGGTGGCCGACCTGTGGGTTCCGCTGGCGCTCGACACGCAGAGGTGGACGCGCACGGATCACGGGCTGAGCGCCGTCGCGCGACTCAAAGATGGCGTGACTCTGGAGCAGGCGCAGGCCGAGATGGGGGCCGTGGCGCGGCGCATCGAGGAGCAGAACCCGGTCACGAACGAGGGGATGGGCGTCACCGTCACAGACCTGCGCGCGGGGCTGGTCGGCGACTACCGGCAGTCGCTGCTGATCCTGCTCGGCGTGGTCGGCTTCGTGCTGCTCATCGCCTGCGTGAACGTGGCGAACCTGCTGCTGGCGCGCGCCTCGACGCGGCGCAAAGAGATTTCCATCCGCGCCGCGCTCGGGGCCAGCCGCCGCCGCATCTTCAGGCAGTTGATTACGGAGAGTCTGGTGCTGAGCGCGCTGGGCGGCGCGCTCGGGCTCGCGCTGGCCGTGTGGGGGCTCAAGCTGCTGCTCGCCTCCGTGCCCGTCGAGTTCCCCTTCTGGATGCAGTTCGGTCTGGACGGCCGCGTCGTCGGCTTCACGGCCGTCGTCACGCTCCTGACGGGGGCCTTGTTCGGGGCCGCGCCCGCGCTGCAAGCCTCGAAGGTCGATCTCAACGAGACGCTGAAGGAGGGCGGGAGGAGCGCCGCGGCCGGGGCGGGGCAGGGCCGCCTGCGGAGTCTGCTGGTGGTCGTCGAGGTGGCGCTCTCGCTCGTCCTGCTCGTCGGGGCGGGGCTGATGATGCGCAGCTTCCTCCGCCTGCAACAGGTGGACGTGGGACTCGACCCGCGGGGCGTGCTGACGATGGGCGTCTCGCTGCCGTCGGCCAAGTACCCGGAGCCCGAGAAGCAGAGCGCCTTCTTCGCGCAGTTGGTCGAACGGCTCGGCCGGCTGCCGGGCGTGCGCGAGGCGGGCGCGGTCTCGAACCTGCCCCTGAGCGGGTCGCGCTGGGGGCGGAGCCTGACGGTCGAGGGCCGGCCCGTGGTCGGGGTCGGGCAGGCCCCCTCGATCAACCACTGCGTCGTCACGCCCGGCTACTTCCGCGCGATGGGGATCCCGCTGCTCGCGGGCCGCGACCTCGCCGAGACGGACTCGAAGGACGCGCCCAAAGTGACGGTCATAGACGAGCGGCTGGCGCGCGAGTACTGGCCGGGCGAGAGCGCTCTGGGCAAGCGCGTGCGGTTCGGGCCGCCGGAGGCCAACGAGCCGTGGCACACCGTCGTCGGCGTCGTCGGCGAGGTGCGCCACGAGCGCATGGACGCGGCGACGAGGATGAGCGTCTACCTGCCTTACCGCCAGATACCGCTGCGGGGGATGACGCTCGCGGCGCGGGCCGAGGGCGACCCTCTCGGGCTGGCGGCGGCCGCGCGCGAGCAGGTGCGGGCGTTAGACCCGGATCAGCCCGTGACCTCCGTGCGGACGATGGAGGAGGTCATCTCGCGCGCCGTCTGGCAGCCGCGGCTGCACGCCATCCTGTTCGGGGTCTTCGCGGCCGTGGCGCTGGCGCTCGCCACCGTCGGCATCTACGGCGTGATGTCTTACGCGGTGACGCAGCGGACGCACGAGATCGGGGTGCGCGTGGCTCTGGGCGCGCGGCCGCGCGACATCCTGCGGATGGTCGTCCGGCAGGGCTTGGCGCTGACGCTCGTCGGCGTCGCGGTCGGGGCGGCCGCCGCCTTCGCCCTGACGCGCGTGATGGCGAGCCTGCTCTTCGAGGTCAGCGCGGCCGACCCGGCGACCTTCGCCGCCAACGTCGTGCTGCTCACCCTCGTCTCGCTCCTCGCCTGCTACGTGCCGGCGCGGCGCGCCACCCGCGTCGACCCGATCACCGCGCTCCGGTACGAGTAGCCGGCCGGCGGCACGCCACGGCCACAAAAAGCGAGCGGGCGCGTCAGCCTTGATACTTACCTCGCCACCCCGCTTGCGGCCCGCAGGTCATTGAGGAAGGAGATTTCATCAGCGCCGTTATAAACGGTGGCGAGTGGGTGCCGCCCCGCCGGCTTATCAACGTGGAAGACGCGGCCCCCGCGCAACTCGTACGCCGTCACGATGTGCGCGGCTTGCTCGCGGTCGGCGTGCGTGAGGAACAGGGCGTAGCGCCGCCCCGCCCGGGGCATCCCCTGCCCGCTAACCAACTGCAATACCGTACGCCCGCTCGGGAACCGCACGCGCCCGCCGTCACGCCCGGCGACTAACGAATCACCCGGAGTCAGCACAACGTTGCCGGTGTTCTTCAGCACCTCCCCTACCTTGACGACGAACTCGGAGTAGACCCACGTCTTATCGCCGGTTATATACGCCCGCGCCTCAGTCACCTCACCCAACACGACTAAGTCGCTCTCCGCCACAGGTAAGGCTGAGAGGCCGATATCCCATTCATTCTGCACGGTTACCACTTCGTCGCCGTCGGTGATGCGTATTCCGATGCCGGCGTACTTTTTACCTTTGGCCCGCCACCGGGCGCGCCTCTCAGGATCGACGGGCTCGGGCTTGTCGAAGTCGGCGACAGGGAACTGGCTCTCGAACTCGGCCCTGTCGAACTTCTGCCGCACGGCGCGAGGGGAGTTGTCCTGCGCCGGCACGCTGAAGGCGGCTACCGCCGCCCCCGACGCCACAGCACCGAGCGCGACCAGCGCCAGACAAGTCCTTCCGTAGGCTCGCATGCGTAAACTTCTTTCACCGCTTTACCGGAAACACAGGATTCGGATTATGCCTTCGGCCGCGGAGGTTTTGTGAGGTGAGGCTTTCATGGCCTTTCATGTGTTCCGGCGTTACTGCGCTCGGGCGGCGGCGTCGCGCACCGTTTTGAGGAAGGTCGCTTCGTCCATCCCCCTGTAGACCTCCACCTTGCTTAACTCGTCGAGGGGCGAGACCCGGCCGTTCGTTAACTCATACCCTGTAATAATGCGGTAATTCGGACTCTGCCCGGAGGTGGAGAGAAACAGCACGTACCGGCGGCCGGCTTCGGGCATGTTCTGTTCGCGGATGCTGTAGAGCCGCCGGTGACCGTTCGAGTACCGCACGATCCCGCCGGGCCGGTCCACGTCGATCAGGAGGCCCGGGGCCAGCCGCGACGGGTCGCCGCCTTTGATGACCTCGTCAATACGGACGGTGAACTCCGAGTAGATGCCGGTCTTGTCGTTGGAGAGGTGCGCCGCGGCGGACAACACCTCGCCGAGCACGATGCTGTCGCTTTGCCCGGCCGGGGGCGCTTCGACGTGGAAGTCCCACTCGGTCTGAACGGATGTCTCCCCGACATGGGGTGAGGGGTCGCGTATCGCGAAGTTGAATTTATCGTAGGGGGTATTCTTCAGCTTTCTCTCGGCCTTAGTCTCGGCGTCGGCGGGTTCGGGGGCTTCGTAATCGACCTCCGGAAACCTCCTCTCCCGCTCCTTCCTGCGTCTGTAATTCTCTTCCTGCTGCCTCTCGTTCTGCGCGCGTTCGCCGCTGTGGAGTGGGGCGTTAGTTCCGGTGCCCAGCGTCGCCGCCGCGGTAATCACCGTCACGACGCCGGTGAAGATAACTAAGCGGAGGGTTGATTTGTGAGCGCGCATGGAAAACCCCTGACGGGCGGATGCGGCAGGTCGTCTCCGCGTGCCGGCGCGTGAAGAGAGGCGGGCGACCTGACAATACTTCACGGAAGGTACGCCCGCCCGCGCAGGTTGTCAATAAATATGCCCGCAGGAAGGTAGGGCGCGGCCGGCCGGGCACAAAAAGCGAGCGGGCGCGTCAGCCATGGTGGCCTCGCGCCCGCTCTGATTGTGGTCACTGTCCTCACCCCAGCAACCACTGGGCGGAAGGTTTCACCAACCGCCCGGTTGCGGGCACTATACCTTAACCGGGCCGAGCCGTCCACCGCCGCGAGAAAAAAGTGCGGGAGGCGGGGCGCGGGGCGCAGAATTAAAGATGAAGTTCATCATTCTGCGCCCCGCGCCCCGCCTTCTGTGTGTTTTCTCACTCGTGGCGGAGGGCGACGAGCGGGTCTACTTTCGTCGCGCGGCGCGCCGGCAGGTAGGAGGCCAGCAGCGCGACGGCGAGCAGGAGCAGCGCGATGGCCGCGAAGGTCGCCGGGTCGGTCGCGCTCACGCCGTAGAGCAGGCCCGACATCAGCCTCGTGAGGGCGAGGGCCGCGACGAGGCCGACGCCGACGCCCGCCAGCGCCAGCGCCATCCCGTGCCTGATGACCAGCCCGAGCACGTCGCGCCCCTCGGCCCCGAGCGCGAGGCGCACGCCGATCTCGCGCGTCCGCTGCGCCACGACGTAGGAGAGCACGCCGTAGAGGCCGACGGCCCCGAGCGCCAGCGCCAGCCCCGCGAAGACGCCGACCACCCACAGGCTGAAGCGGCGCGGCCCGAGCGACTGCGCCAGAAGCTCTTCGAGCGTCCGCACGTTGCCGAGCGGCTGATCCTTATCGACCGCCTGCACCTCGCGCCGCACGGCCGCGACCAGCCCGGCCGGCTCGCCCGAAGTCTTCACCACCAAGTCCATCGCCCGCGTGTACTCGGCCATCCAGCGCGGGTTCATCTGCGTCCACGGGCGGTTGATGCCGGGGTGCCCCTCGGCGTCCAGCCCGTTGTGCCGGACGTGGCGGGTGACGCCGACGATCTCGCGCCACGGCTCGCCCTCGCCGCCGAAGCGCACGCGGCGGCCGAGCGCTTCGGCGGGCGCGGCCTGCGGGAAGTGCCTGCGGACGAACTCGTCGTCAACCGTCACGACGGGCGGCGAGTCGGCCGTGTCGCGCTCGTCGAAGTGGCGGCCGGCGACGAGCGCGATGCCGAGCGCGCGGTGGTAGCTGCCGTCGGCCGACACCACGTCGGCCACCGGCCACTCGCCGGGCTGCCGCGGCTCGGGCCGGCCTTCGACCACGTAGCCGTTCTCGCTCGAACGCCCGAGCGGGAAGCCGCTCGTCACGCTCACCTCGCGCACGCCCGGCAGGGCCCGCACGCGGCGCGCGACCTCGCCGAGGAACGCCGCCGTCTGCGAGGCTTCGCGGTACTTCGCGTCCGGCAGCCGCAGCCGCAGCGTGAGCACGCCCCGCGCGTCGAAGCCGGGGTCGACCCGCATCAGCCGCCAGAAGCTTTTGACGAGCAGGCCCGCGCCGACGAGCAGCACGAGCGAGAGCGCGACCTCGGCCACGACGAAAGAGCCCCGCAGCCAGCGCCCGCCCGCGCCGCCCGCCACGCGCGCGCCGCCCTCCTTGAGCGCGGCCTGTAGATCGACCCTCGAGGTCTGGAGCGCGGGCGCGAGGCCGAACAGTAGGCCGGTCACGACCGACACGAGCAGCGCGAAGCCGAAGGCGCGCGCGTCGAGCGCGAGGCCCTCGCTGCGCGGCAGGGTGTCGGGGCTGAGGCCGGCGAGCGCGGCCACGCCCCACGCGGCGAGCAGCAGCCCCAGGGCCCCGCCCGCCGCCGAGAGCAGCAGGCTCTCGGTCAGGAGCTGCCGCACCACGCGCCCGCGCCCCGCGCCGAGCGCCACCCGCACCGCGATCTCCCTGCGCCGCGCCGCGCCGCGCGCGAGCAGCAGGTTCGCCACGTTGGCGCACGCGATCAAAAGCACGAGGCCGACCGCCACCGTCAGCATCATCAGCGCGGGCCGCACGTCGCCGACGTAGTCGTCGAGGAACGGCCGCACCGAGACGCCGTTGCCGCGGTTGGACTCGGGGAACTGCTCGCCGAGGCGGGCCGCGATGGCGCGCAGCTCAGCGTCGGCCCGCTCCAGACTCACGCCGGGCCGGAGGCGGGCCGTGACCATCACGGGGTGCGAGCTGCGGTCGCGCATGTACGACTGATCGGTGAGGCGGCCGAGCGGGATGAAGAATTCGTTGTTGAGGTTGTTGCGGCCGTAGAAGTCGAACTCGGCCGGCATCACGCCGACCACCGTCCAGCTCTCGCCGTTGTAGCGGACGGCGCGGCCGACGGCGCGCGGGTCGCCGCCGAAGTGGCGCTGCCACAGCCCGTGGCTCAGGACCATGACGCGCTCCGCGCCGGGCGCGTCCTCCTCCTCGGTGAAGAAGCGCCCGGCCTGCGGCGCGACGCCGAGCGTGGGGAAGAAGCTGGCCGTCACGAAGCGGCCGATGACGCGCAGCGGCTCGCCCTCGCCCGTCAGGACGCCGCCCGCCGGCATCCGCGCCGCCATCTGCTCGAAGACGGTCTGCCGCGCCTTCCAGTCGAGGTAGTTCGGGTAGGCCACGGACATGACGGGCACTTCCCGCGAAGTCTCGCTGACGGCGACGAGCCTGTCCGGCTCGGGGAAGTCCAAAGACTTCAGCAGCACGCCGTTGACGACGCTGAAGATGGCCGTGTTCGCGCCGATGCCCAGAGCCAGCGTGACGACCGCGACGGCCGCGAAGCCCGGCTGCTTCGCGAGCGACCGCGCGCCGTAGCGCAAGTCCTGCCACGCGTCCCGCAGCACGCCCAAGCCTAGTCCTGCCATTCGGCCCTCCAGTAGTCGCCCGCATCCTCCAAGAGCCTGACCAGCACGTAGTCGCCGGCCTCCAACTCCTCGCCCTCCGGCACGCTGATGCGCGCGTAGTCGGCCGAGTAGACCGTCTCGGTCAGCATCAGCTCCAGCGTGGCCGAGCGCCCCTCGACGCCCGTCACCTGCCCGTAGCAGTCCCAGCCCGGCCGCGGCTCGTCGTAGCCCTCGCGGGAAGTTCGCAGGCGCGGGAACGGCTCGGCCGCGCGCGCCTCCGCGTCGGCGGACTCCGAGGGGACGAGGCGCAGGACGAGCGCCGGGTGCTCCTCGCTGCCGTAGACGCCGACGGTCGGCGTCAGCGAAGGGTGGCGGCCGAGGTGGTGAATCTCCACCGCGTAGAGGCCGTCCGGCACTTCGACGGCCCACGCGCCGTCGCCGGCCAACTCCTCGCCGAAGAACTCGACGCCGTCGGTGAAGGCCAGTTGACCGCTGCTCACGCGCACGCGCTCCTCGAAGGACTCGACGACCGCGGCGCGCTCGGCCGCGCCGAGTTCGGCGGTCTGGACGCGCGCGTGGAAAGTGCCCTCGCCCGTGAGGACGAAAGCGAACCGGCCGCCGGCGCTCAGGCGGCGCAGGCCCGCCACCGCCTCGGCCCAGACGGCGGGCCAGTTGCCGTCCGTCTCGGCCGCCTCGGCGGAAGCGCCTTCGGGGTCGAGCGCGATCTCGAAATGTTCGACGAACTCTTCGCCGAGGTCGGCGACGCCCGCGGGGTCGAGCAGGAAGAGGCCGCCGGTGTCGCTGAAGAGGGTTAAGGTGACGCTCTCCATGCCGCTCCTTGATTCTCAGCCGGTAAGGTCTCGCCGGTTGGCGTGCCGCACACTCTAACACTTCACGGGGCGTCGCGGAACATTAACCTTTCCGTCACAAATGGCCGCGCGGGGCGCCCCGCGCGTGCGGCCGGCGGGGTCTTTACTTTATGCTCTCGGCCGTGGGGGCAAAGGGAGGCGGGCCACGAGTGGTTTACGACATCGGCAACGACGCGGCCGGCCCGGCGACGCCGCCGAGTCGCGACTTCGTGAGGCGCGGCTCAATCGTCCGGCGAATCTGGGGCGACGCCGACATGGTGCTGCTCGTCTTCGCCGGCTCGGCCGCCGAGTTCGCGCTCAACCGCGCGGTGGACTGGCTCTTCTTCACCGGCAAGATACCGAGCGACCCCATCGGCCGGCTCTTCTCCACCGTGCGCTACGCGCAGCAGATCGTCTTCGTGGACGAGGACGAGGCCCGGCGCACCCTCGCGCGCATCAACGCCGCCCACGCCTCGGTCGAGCGCGCGCGCGGCCGGGGCATCCCCGACTGGGCCTACAGGGACGTGCTCTACATGCTCGTCGATTACTCGGAGCGCGCCCACCGCCTGCTGCGCGGGCCGCTCTCGGAGGCCGAGCGAGCCGAGCTTTACGCGGACTTCCGCCGGGTCGGCGAGGGGCTTCACGTCACAGAACTGCCGGGCGATTACCGGGGCTGGCGGGCCGACCGCGGGCTTCACCTCAGGCGGGACTTGGCTTACAGCAGGCACACGGCTTTGCTTTACGAACAGTACCGCCGCCACCTCGGCGAGTGGCGCTACCAGATACTGCTGCACGTTCAAGCGCTGCTCGCGCCGGAGCGCGTGCGCCGCCTGCTGCGCTTGAGGCGGCGCTCCTTCTTCGCCGCCCTCGCCGGCGGCTACGGTTATTTAGACGCCCTCGGCCTGCGCCCGCTCGCGCGCCGCCTGCTCGTCCAGCCGCGCTACCGGGGCGAGGTGGAGAAGTTCGACCGCGCGCCGTCAGCCGGCGCGGGCGATTGATTCGAGAGCCATGACGAAAACTTCCTCGCCCACCGTCTCCGCGCTTGAGACCTTGCGCTTCGAGAACACCTACGCGCGTCTGCCCGAGGCCTTCCGCCGGCGCGTCGAGCCGACGCCGCTGCCCGCGCCTTACCTCGTCGGCTTCAACGAGAGCGCGGCCGAGCTGATCGGCCTCGACCCGCGCGAGGCCGGGCGGCCCGAGTTCGTCCAATACTTCGCCGGCAACAAACTCCTGCCCGGCAGCGAGCCCGTCTCGGCCGTCTACGCCGGCCACCAGTTCGGAACCTTCGTCCCGCAACTCGGCGACGGCCGCGCCATCCTCTTGGGCGAGGCCGCGGGCGCGCGCGGCGAGCGCTGGGACGTGCAGCTCAAGGGCGCGGGCCTGACGCCCTTCTCGCGCATGGGCGACGGCCGCGCCGTCCTGCGCTCGACCATCCGCGAGTACCTCTGCGGCGAGGCGATGCACGCGCTCGGCATCCCCTCGACGCGCGCGCTCTGCGTCGTCGGCAGCGACGAGCCGGTCTTCCGCGAGACGGTCGAGACCGCGGCCGTCCTCACGCGCCTCGCCCCGACGCACGTCCGCTTCGGCACGTTCGAGCTTTTCTACTACCGCGGCCAGCTCGAACGCGTCCGCGAGCTGGCCGACTACGTCCTCCGCCATCACTACCCGCACCTGATGGAGGCCGACGACAAGCACCTGCAATTTCTCCGCGAGGTCGTCGCGCGCACGGCGCGGCTCGTCGCGCGCTGGCAGGCCGTCGGTTTCGCGCACGGCGTGATGAACACCGACAACATGTCCGTCGTGGGGCTGACGATGGACTACGGCCCCTTCGGCTTCCTCGACGAGTTCGACGCCGGCTTCGTCTGCAACCACTCCGACTACGGCGGCCGCTACGCCTTCGACCAGCAGCCCGCCGTCGCCCTCTGGAACCTCTCGCGCTTCGCGCAGACGCTCGTCCCCCTCGTCGAGCCGGACGCCGCGGTCGCGGCCCTCAACGAGTTCGCGCCCCTCTTCGCCGAAGCCTACGACGGCCTGATGCGCGACAAACTGGGCCTCCGGACGGCGCGGCCCGAAGACGCCGAGCTGGTCGCGGGTCTGCTCGGGACGCTTCAGGCGAACGGCGTTGACTACGCGCGCTTCTTCCGCCGCCTCTGCCGGTTCACGGCCGAGCCGGGCGGGGGCGACGAGGTGCTGCGCGACATGTTCATAGACCGCGCGAGCTTCGACGCGTGGGCCGCCCTCTACCGCGCGCGGCTCTCGGCCGAGCGGAGCGACGACGCGGCGCGGCGCGAGCAGATGTTGAGGGTCAACCCGCTCTACGTCCTCCGCAACCACCTCGCGCAGAGGGCCATCGAGCGGGCGCAGGCGCGCGACTACGCGGAGCTGGGCGCGCTGCTGCGCGCGCTCCAAAACCCCTTCGACGAGCAGCCCGGCATGGAGCGCTTCGCCGAGCCGCCGCCCGAAGGCGCGCGCCGCGTCGTGGTCAGTTGCTCTTCGTGAACCGCCGCGCCCTTATCATCCGCGCGGAGTGGTGCTATTGTATGGGCGGCATCCCCCGAACAACCGTCAGCGAAGAACTAGCCTTCGAGGAGGAACTGCGTCCATGCGCGTCTGTCTGTCCGCCGGTCTTCGTCTCTCCCTTGTCGCCTGCTTTCTGTTAGCCTCCGCCGCCCACGCGGCCCCGGCTCAGGACTCGAAGAAGGAGAAGCGCCGCCCGTCGGGACGGCCCGTGCTCTGGCGCGAGCACCGCGACCCGGCCTCGCTCGACCTCTTCTGGGGGCCGGGCGGCCGCCGCATGAGGCCCGACCTGCGCCGGCTCACCTTCCTCAAGGAGGAGAAGGGCGGGTTCTCGACGAAGTACCGCGTCAAAGACGCTTCGGGCCGGACGTGGGTGGCGAAGGTCGACAAGGAGGCGCAGTCCGAGACGGCCGCCACGCGCCTGCTCTGGGCCGCCGGCTACATGACCGAGATCACCTACCTCGCGCCGCGCGCGACCATCCCCGGCCGGGGCACTTTCCAGAACGTCCGCTTCGAGGCGCGCCCCGAATCAATCGAGCGCGAGGGCGAGTGGAAGTGGGACGAGAACCCCTTCGGCGGCACGCGCGAGTTGCAGGGCCTCAAGGTGATGATGGTGGTGCTCAACAACTGGGACATCAAGGACGAGAACAACGTCCTGCTGGCCGCGCCGGGCGGCGAGTTGCGCTACGCCATCAGCGACCTCGGCGCGACGCTCGGCGACACCGGCAAGTGGCCGCTGCTGTGGCGCTTCACCCGCAGCCGCAACGACCCCCGAGGCTTCACGGGCGACAAGCTGATTGACGAGGTGAAGGAGGACGGCCGCGTGGACTTCGAGTTCTCGGGCAAGCGGCGCGGCATGTTCAACGACATCACGGTCGAGCAGGCGCGCTGGGCCGGCTCGCTGCTCGCGCGCCTGAGCGACCGCCAGATCGGCGACGCCTTCCGCGCCGCCAACTACTCGCCCGGCGAGGTGCGCGCGCTCACGCGGGCCTTCCGCGCGCGCGTCAACCAGCTCGTCACCCTGCGAGCGCCCCGCGCGGCCGCGAGGTAGGCGGCGACCACGCGGCGACAGCGCCGCGGGCGGCGGCCGGGCGGGCGGGGCTTTCGACACAGAGGCGCGGGGGCACGGTTTTGATTGAACCGTGCCCCCGCGCCTCTGCGTTGATGAGCGCGCGCCACCGGCCCGCGGCCCCGTCGCCGACGCTTTAGGCCGAGCCGGGCGGCGGGGCGAGGTGCGCGGGGCGCAGGCTGTCGAGCGCGGC
>DATMVI010000001.1:0-2251 GCA_035563275.1 Pyrinomonadaceae bacterium | reverse complement strand
GGCGTCGGGCGGGCGCACAACATCGCGCTCTCGACGCTCGCGGGCTTCACCCTGCCCGGCGACGTCTCCGCCTCCGCGCGCTACTGGGAGGAGGACATCGTCGAGCCGCCCGTGACGGTGAGCCGCGAAGGCCGCATCAAGGCGCCGGAGGGCCACGGCATCGGCTTCGAAGTTAACGAGGCGCGCGTGGGCGCGCTGACCGTCCGGCGGGAGGTCGTGCGGTTGACTTCTTAATTGCTCTTTTGAATTCTTAACCGGCGGCGACAGCCGGAAGTTAAGAATTTTGAAAGGCGGTTTAAGTTGGTGACGACAAAAATTCGGCCGGACATCAGGGCGATTACGCGGCTGGTCCCCCCGAGCGGAAACCTCGTGCAGGGGCAGTCAGAGTTGCAAATCAACCCGGCGCTCGCGCGCGCGGCCGCCGAGGTGATCGCCGCGAGCCATAACCACTACGGGCCCGCTGAGGGCATCGGCGAGCTGCGCGACGCCGTGGCGAAAAAGATCGCACGCTTCAACGGCGTTGAGGTTGACCCGGTGGCCGCGCCGCTCGAACTGCTCATCACGCACGGCGCGACAGGGGCCCTCGTCGCGGTGGCCCACGCCTACCTGCGGGGCGCCTCGGCGCTCGTCTTCGAGCCCTACTACCCGTACCACCGTCGCATCATCGAAGAGTCGGGCGGCGCGACTGAAGTGCTGCCGCTCAGGGGGGCGTCGCTCTCGCTCGACAAAGAAGAACTGCGCGCTCGCTGCCGCGAGTTGAAGGCGCGAAAGCTCTACCCCTTGCGCGCGCTCATCGTCTGCACGCCCGCGAACCCGACCGGCAAAGTCTTCACCCCCGACGAGCTGGGGGCCATCGCCGAGGTCTGCCAGGAGTTCGACCTGCTCTGCGTCGCCGACGAGGTCTACGAGCACTACGTCGTCGGCGAGTCGTCGCACGTCTCCGTGGCGACGCTGCCGGGCATGCCCGGGCGCACGATCACGGTCAACTCCTTCTCCAAGTCCTGGAACATCTCCGGCTGGCGGCTCGGCTACGTCTACGGCGAAGGCCGTCTGGTCGCGCCGCTCAACAACGCCGGCAACGTCTTCTACGTGTGCGCCCCGACGCCTCTGCAACGCGCCCTCGCCGCCGTGCTGATGTCAGACCCGCACTATTACCCGGAGCTGCGCGAGAGGTTCGCCCTCAAGAGGCGCGCCGCCGCAGAGGCTCTGGGGCGCGTGGGCTTTCAGGTTTACGAGTCAGGCTCTGCCTTCTACGTCTGGGCGCGCATCCCGGAAGGCTACGGGGACGCGATGCGGCTCAACGAGACGTTGATGAGCCGCGCGGGCGTGGCGGGAGTGCCGGGCAGCGCCTTCGCCGACTCCGACGAATTCGACGACTACATGCGCTTCTGCATCGCGCGCGAAGACGGGGTCTTGCGCGGCGCCCTCGACAAGCTTCAGGACGCTTTGGCAGGCGCCCGCGGAGCTTGAGGGAGAGATGGGGAGTCGTGACGGATGAGGAATCTGCCGCGCACGCTGGGCTTGCGTGACCTGACGCTGCTGACAGTCGGCTCGGTCATCGGCTCGGGGATTTTTCTCGTGCCCGGTGGGGTGCTGCGGCAGGCGGGCGGGTTCGTCGTCCCGGCCATGCTCGTCTGGCTGGTCGGCGGCGTCCTGAGCCTGCTCGGCGCGCTGACCTACGGCGAGCTCGGCGCGATGAGGCCGGCGTCGGGCGGCCTGTACGTTTACATACGCGACTGCTTCGGCCGCTTCCCCGCCTTCCTCTTCGGCTGGACGCTCTTCTTCGTCATCGGCAGCGGCGCGGTCGCCACGCTCGCCGTCGCCTTCGGCGCGTACCTGGGCGAGCTCGTGCCGCTCACGCCGGGCCTCGAGAAGCTGGTCGCCGTGCTGATGATCGCCGTGGTGGCGGCGGTCAACGTCGTGGGCACGCGCGCGAGCGCGAACTTGCAGAACTGGACGACCGCCGCGAAGGTGCTCGGCATCCTCCTGATGAGCGCGGCGCTGCTGTGGCTCGGGCGGGGATTTGAGGGGGCGGCGCCCGCGCTCTGGCCCGCGCGCTACGACGCGTCGTTCGCCTCGGGTTTCGGGCTGGCGATGATCGGCGTCTTGTGGGCCTATGAGGGCTGGCAGTTCGTCACCTACAGCGCGGGCGAAGTCGTCGACGCGAAGCGCACCCTCCCGCTCGGCCTGGTGGCGGGCACTGCGGCGCTCGTCGGGATTTACCTGATCGCCAACTTCGGCTACCTCGCCG